>DASZGG010000001.1:0-5864 GCA_035939025.1 Chthoniobacterales bacterium
GAGTAAACGTCATGGATTTCAACCGCCTCCTCAAAATCGATCTTGCGTACGTAGGCTCCACGATTTTGTTCGATTTGGAGGAGGCCAACATCTGCCAGCGCGCGAAAAGCCTCTCTGACGGGACCGCGACTGACACCGAGGCGTTCGGCGACCTCTTGTTCGATGAGCTTTTGACCGGCGGTTAATTCGCCTCTGAAAATCCACTGCGCAACAGCGCGCTCAACGCGGCCGGCTAGAGAACCGGGGCTCTGCGATTCGACGTTCTTGGAAAGGGTAACGCTCATTTTCTACGAGCAAGAAACCACCGTATACAATCTTGTCAACAATATTGTATACAATTTTTTAAATAAAAATCTAAGTAGTTCAACGTAAGTACCTTGAGCTGTCTCTCGCAAGGCGCGTAAGCGAAGGCTCCAGCCTTTGCCTCTCCTCCCTCGCTGGCAAGGCGAATAGCTGAGGTCCTAGTGCTTCTCTCCGAGATGCAGCCTATAGCGCCTCTTTTCGGCGTCACGGCCAATCGCTAGGCGTTTTAGATCGTCCGGTCGTAAATCTACAGCGGACAACGAATTCCAGCTCATTCCGGGGCGAGATCATCTAAGCCCTCGCGGCTCAACAATTGTTTTCAATTTTATAAAAGAAGCTTACGTTTTGGTTTCCCAGCGAGTACCAATCTTATTTTGGAATTGACGGATCTGCAGGTGTACACTGTCACGATTAACCTCGGCCCACGCTCCTATCCCGTCTACATCGGCGAGAACTTGCTGGACGAGGCCGGTCGACTTTGCCGGAAGGCCTCGCTCAACGGACATGCCGCGCTTGTGACGGATACGAAGGTCGGCGCTCTGTACAGTAAACAAGTATTGAAGGCATTGACAAACTCTGGTTTCAAAGCCTCAGTTCATCTCGTCAATGCAGGGGAACTTTCGAAGTCGTTCGAAGTCGTCGCGACCTTGTGTGAGGACTTTGTTCGCCATGGAGTTGATCGGCAAAGTTTCGTTGTTGCTTTAGGTGGCGGCGTGGTTGGTGACCTTGCGGGATTCGCTGCGGCCGTATACAACCGCGGCGTGCCCGTCATTCAGATCCCCACGACGATAATGGCTCAAGTGGATAGTTCAATTGGCGGGAAAACCGGCATCAACTTGAGCTCTGGAAAAAATCTCGTCGGTGCCTTCCACCAGCCGCTGGCGGTTATTGCTGATACGAGCACGCTTAGAACTCTTGGCCGACGTGAATGGAATGAAGGCTTTGCAGAAGTCATCAAGTACGGCGTCATTCGCGAAAAGAGGCTTCTTTCTGAGTTGCAAAATGGCGCACAATCACTTCCGGACTTAGTCCGGCGATGCGTTGAGATCAAAGGCTCGTTTGTGGCGGGAGACGAAAGGGAAACCACCGGGAGCCGAGCGTTACTGAACTTTGGGCATACCCTTGGCCATGCGATCGAAGCGGTCGCCGGGTACGGGACGTTTCTCCACGGGGAAGCGGTTGCGCTCGGGATGATTGCCGCGGCGCATGTATCGGCGAAACGGTCCGGTTTGCCGGAGGAAGATATCAAAGAGATAGAAACGGCGATTAAACTGTTTGATCTTCCAACACAATTGCCCAGCGATCTGTCGCGAAGCAAAATCCTGGAAAGAGTCTTTGCCGACAAGAAGTTTATCGACGGCAAGATTCGCTTTGTAGTGACCCCGAAACTTGGAAGCGCCTTGCTGGCCGATAACGTCACGATCGAAGATCTCGAGTCTGGACTTCAAGCCATCGAACCACTGCAAACGTGACCCGAAAGGAGGCCTTTATCGCCCTGAACATGGTCCCGCATCTCGGGCCGGTGCGGTTGCGGCACCTACTCGACGTATTCGGTTCTCCAGACAGAGTGCTGAATGCCGGGCGAAACGAGCTCGAAGGTGTCGATGGACTGAATCAATCCGTCATTGACTCATTGGTGTCGTGGGAATCTGTGGTAGATTTGCAACAAGAACTCGTTCGTATTCAGGAATTTGGAGCGATGGTCCTGACTTTGGATGACGCGGAATACCCGGCCTTACTTCGTGAGATCCACGATCCGCCGACAGTCCTGTACATCTGGGGCAAACTCGAGGCGAGAGATCATCACGCGATCGGAGTCGTCGGTTCCAGACGAACGACCCAATACGGGTTGGAGTGCGCTAAAAAGCTCTCGTACCAGATTGCTTACTCGGGTCTCACAGTGGTCAGCGGGTTAGCGCGCGGTATTGACACGGCTGCTCACCAGGGCGCATTAGCTGCAAAAGGCCGCACTGTGGCTGTCCTGGGAACGGGACTGCACTATCTGTATCCCGCCGAAAATCGAGCCCTGGCCGAAAAAATCGCTTCCTGCGGCGCTCTGGTTACCGAGTTCTCGATGGAAACCACTCCAGACCGTCAAACCTTCCCGATGCGGAATCGGATTATCAGCGGTTGGGGATTTGGCCTTTTAGTGGTCGAGGCAGGCATGAATAGCGGAGCACTGATCAGTGCTTCGCAGGCGGCAGATCAAGGCCGCAACCTTTACGCTGTCCCGGGACCGATTGACCGGCCCACTTCGCACGGTACGAACCGTCTCATCCAACAGGGTGCAAAGCTCGTGATGAGCGTCGATGATATACTCGAAGACCTTCAAACACTTTTTCCCAAGGCACCTGCGCTCTTCCCGAGCAAGCCGCTCGACCTTGAAGGTGACCTTTTGCGGGTCTACGAAGCAATTACCTCCCGGGAAACTTCCATCGACGAGATCATCGAACGCGCCGGTCTGGGAGCCGGATCCACAACAGCCGCATTGCTGCAGCTGGAAATGCGGCGCCTGGTAAAGCAACTTCCTGGCAAGTACTTCGTAAAACTATTGTGACGCGTTTTTGTTTGCTACTTTGCGGGTTGCCCTCTACCTTCCCGACCTCTGTGACAACCAATCCGACTGGGATGGCTGAGCCGTAGATTATAGGAGATGGGAAAAACGCTGGTCATAGCAGAAAAGCCTAGTGTCGCACTCGATATCGCCCGCGCACTCGGGAAATTCGAAAAGCAAGGGGACTATTTCGAAAACGAGCACTACGTCGTTTCCTCGGCAATCGGTCATCTGGTTGAGCTTTGTTTGCCCGGCGAGTTAGACAAGAAACGGGGTAAATGGAGCTTCCAAAACCTTCCGATTATCCCGGATGAGTTCCAGCTCAAGCCGATTGAGAGGACTGAAAGCCGCTTCAAGCTGCTTAAGCGGCTGATGAAACGGGACGACATCGACCTGATCATCAACGCGTGCGACGCCGGCCGCGAGGGAGAATTGATCTTTCGCTATCTCGTAAGGCTCGCCGGGAACAGGAAGCCGCTCGAACGCCTTTGGCTTCAGTCAATGACTCAACAAGCGATCAAATCAGCGTTTGATCGACTGCGGACCGACGCCGAAATGATACCCTTGGCCGAGGCGGCGGTTTGCCGGTCTGAAAGCGATTGGCTTGTCGGGATAAATGCCACCCGAGCCATGACGGCATTTAACTCGAAGGTAGGTGGATTCCAGCTAACTCCAGTCGGTCGAGTACAAACGCCGACGCTGGCGATTCTGGTTGAGCGAGAGGAACGAATTCGGTCTTTCGCTCCCCGAACGTTCTGGGAGCTATACGCCGACTTCGACGTTCAAAAAGGAAGTTACAAGGGCCGCTGGTTCGACGAAGAGTTTGTCAAGGATCAGGACGAAGACCGAAGGGCAGAGCGGATTTGGGACCGTGCGAAAGCCGAAGTGCTTTTGGCAAAAGTTCTGGGACAGCCCGGGGAAATCAGCGAGGAAAAGAAGGCGACCACGCAGGCGCCTCCCCTCCTCTACGATTTGACCTCGTTGCAGCGCGAAGCGAACTCCCGCCACGGATATTCTGCCCGGCGGACGCTGCAAATCGCCCAGCAACTTTACGAACGCTACAAGATCATTACCTATCCACGAACCGATTCGAGATATTTACCGGAGGATTATCTGGAAACGGCTCGCCAGGTGTTATCCAGCCTTGGTGATCCGACGCTCCGGCCGCATGCTCAGCAAGTGCTCCGGAACGGATGGTTGAAACCGAGTAGACGAATATTCAACAACGCCAAGGTCACTGATCACAACGCCATCATTCCAACCGACCAAATCCCGAGGAACCTCGACGAAGCGCAGCAGCGAATATTCGACATGGTCGCCCGACGCTTCGTCGCCGTCTTCCATCCAGCCGCTCAGTTCGAGATAACTACTCGAATCACTCGGGTCGAAGGTGAGGCTTTCAAGACGGAAGGACGGATCATCAAGGAGCCGGGTTGGTTAGCCGTCTACGGCAGAGAAGCCGCCACTGAGGAACAGAGCGCCTCGATCGTTGATCTGGTACCAGGCGAACGCGCTCTCACCGCAAATGCTGAAATCAAGGAAAGCCAGACGAAGCCGCCCGCGCGCTACAACGAGGGAACCTTGCTCTCGGCTATGGAGAGCGCAGGCAAACTGGTCGACGACGAAGAACTCCGGGAAGCAATGGCAGCAAAGGGATTAGGCACGCCGGCTACGCGGGCGGCGATTATCGAAGGATTGATCCAGGACGAGTACATCGCTCGCGAAGCAAGAGATTTGATCGCTACCGCCAAGGGAACCTCTCTTATTACCCTGCTTCGAGGCATTGGCATTCACCTGCTCTCTTCGCCGGAACTCACAGGAGAATGGGAATATCAGCTGAAGCTGATGGAACAAGGCCGCCTCGATCGGTCGGTGTTTATGGCGAAGATCAAAGATCTCACGCGTGAGATCGTCCACAAGGCGAAGAGCTTCGAGAGCGACGCCGTGGAGGGGAATTACGTTACAATCGATGCACATTGCCCTAAATGCGGCGCTGCGCCTCTGAAGGAGGATTATCGCACGTACCACTGTGAGAGCTGCGGGTTCCGCCTGTTCAAGAGTATCGCAAGCCGTCACCTGAGTCCGGAGGAGATTAGTGCGCTCCTCAATGATCGCAAAGTCGGACCCCTCAACGGGTTCCGCAGTAAGACCGGTAAGCCGTTCTCCGCGAGTCTGATCTTAAACGCCGAGAACAAGCCCCAGTTTGAATTTGAGAACAATGGGAATAGCGAACGGGTCGATGTGGATCCTGGCCGCCACGTCGCGGTTGGCAAATGCCAGGTCTGCGGTACAGGACAGGTCTACGACACCGGAACGGCTTACATCTGCGAAAACTTAGCCAAGGGCAGTTGCTCGTTCAAAATGAGCAAAACGATACTTCAACGCGAAATCCCGCAGGACCAGGCGCGCAAGATGCTCGTCGAAGGTAAAAGCGACGTCTTGAAGCGATTTATCTCGAAGAAAGGCCGGCCGTTTGACGCGACGCTGAGACTTCAAAACGGTAAGATCAGCTGGGAATTCGCAAAGCGGCAACCACGCCCCAAAACGAAGGCCAACTAACCGGCAAAAATCACGCCAACGCCGAAGCGACGAGCTCATTGCGGGTTACAAAGCACTTAAACAGACGTTGCGCGTCTGTTTAAGCCTGAATTCCGAATTTGAGGAGTCGTCCTCGTCCTCGACAGTTTCGCAATCAGACTAACAGAGCAAATTAGAATCGGTCTCTTTGCGGTCACGGAATCCCAATGCACCGAGGACGAGCACGACGACGAGGACGATTCCAAATTTCGGAATTTGGGTTAAGTGCCGCTGGCTCGATTTTGGTCCACTCTTGGCATGACCGAGAGCGAAGAGATTAAGGTTCGGAAACGGCGCAGCGATCTTCATTCGCACTGGTCAAGAGGCCCGGTATCGGTCTCGAGGGCGTAAGCTTGAATTCAGGAAGTCGAGAAGTCTCCGGTCGATCGCCACTTCTTAAATCCTTGACTTCTTGCCCTCCTTCGCTGCA
>DASZGG010000002.1:0-3920 GCA_035939025.1 Chthoniobacterales bacterium
CATCCGTCTCGCATATTTAATTCGGTCGTAAGAGCGGGCTTTTTCGCGTTCTTGAGGGCTCATCGCCGCTCTACAATGAGGGCGCTTTGAGGGCATTGAGGTTTCGTTGGGCGGCGCAACGGCACGACCGCCACGCAGCTCGATATGTTCTTTTGGGCTCACCATCATGAGGTGAGCTGGATTACAGCAATGTTTGGAAAAACACAGATGATGTGTCTCTAATCCTTCGGGAATCGCACCAAAAAACTGCTCGTACATAGTTCGGTGTATGCGTCTGAGCAACTACACTTGATCAGCCTAATTTTTAACATTCAAGGCTGTCATTTTCCGAATTAATTGGCATATCTCACCTCCGCAGAAGGAGCTTTAACGTAAGCGACAGAAGAGGAGGCAAGACCAAGCAGAGCTGTTTTCCCATCTCTCAGTTAGCAGAAAACCCAGCAACAGGGTCTGCCCGACCGCTGAGGCTATTCCGACAACAAATAGCGATAAGCCGTTTTTACGCGGTCCCCACCCCGAATCGAAACGTTGTGTAGAGAATCCAGGTCGATTGTAGAATGAATTGAGGGAAGGCGGTAAGAATAAAGACCCACACCAGGCTGCTATCCCTTGTACCTTTGTCAGCGCCATGAGCGCGGTGAATGGGTTCGCTTTAGCAAAATCGATAGCCGAACGTCGATCGGCCGGCAGCGATTCAGGAAGAACGAAGAAACCATAAACCCAGTTCAGGAGACAGAAACCGGCAGCCGCAAAACAAGGAAGCCGAAGCCCGTATGTACTGAGCAGCCGCCCAGGATGGGGCCACAAATAAAGCCGAGTCCAAACATTGCACCAAGAATTCCGAAGCTCCGGCTCCTTTCTTCCTGTGACGTCACATCGGCAACGTAGGCTCCAGCACCGAGTTAAAACCAAGTTTTAGCCATGGGCGTTGCAAGCAAAATCCTCCATGCGGGTATTCGCGATATTGCAGCCCTGGACACCCTGCAGTTGCTTGCAATTGACATTGGCAATCGTTTTCCGATTTCCTCGTTGACGCCATTTGAGATTCCGCGTAGGGATCTTTACGTTATGCGCCGGGGATTCCATTCTCTCAGTCTCGAACTACTCCTTCTCGGGAGTGGCGCCCCAATTTTTCTTCTCTCTCTCACGCTCTAGTTCTTGCTCGGTTGGAATCGTTTCTGCGGTGGCGGCAGCTCCGGGCCCAGCTGGTTTCGGCTACCGCATACCACATAATTTTATTGAAAAATCTCATTTATGCATTCTACGCCCAGTGCGAAATATAGTCCTCTTCAACCGGTATTTCTGCCTGACCGAAAATGGCCCGATCGAATCATCGAGCGAGCCCCAATCTGGTGTAGCGTCGACCTCCGCGACGGCAATCAGGCCCTTGCCCAACCGATGGACGTCGAGGAAAAACTCGGATTTTTTGACTTGCTGGCTAAGATCGGCTTTAAAGAGATCGAGGTCGGATTTCCTTCCGCTTCCCAGATCGAATTCGACTTTTGCCGCCGTCTCATTGACGAGGGACGCATTCCTCCGGATGTCACAATCCAGATACTCTGTCAGTGCCGGGAAGAACTTGTCGCGCGCAGCTGCGAAGCTCTGAAAGGTGCGCGAAACGTTCTTTTCCATCTTTACAATTCAACGTCGCCGGCCCAGCGCCGATACGTCTTTGAGGCTGAACGGGCAGACATTGTGAAGATCGCTACCCGCGGAACCGAGTGGGTTAAGGAGTACACCGAGCCTTTGACATCCACCGGTACGAATGTGCGTTTTCAATATTCTCCGGAGAGTTTCACCAGTACGGAGCTCGATTTCGCCTTGGAGATCTGTGAAGCGGTCACTGACGTCTGGCAACCAACGGTCGAGGACAAGATCATTATCAATCTTCCGGAGACCGTGGAGTACACGACGCCAAATGTGCATGCGGATCAGATCGAATGGATGTGCCGGCATCTCACGCGGCGAGATAGCACCGTGATCTCTCTGCATACTCACAACGATCGCGGAACCGGGATCGCGGCGACGGAACTCGGGCTATTGGCCGGCGCCGAACGGGTCGAAGGAACGCTCTTCGGAAACGGCGAGCGCACCGGCAATGTCGACCTCGTGACCGTGGCGCTGAACATGTATTCTCATGGCATTCATCCCGGCCTCGATTTCAGCGATATTAATCGTATCCGCGATATCTATGAACGGTGCACCCATATGGAGGTGTCTCCTCGCCAACCTTATGCCGGAGAATTGGTTTTCACCGCGTTCAGCGGTTCGCATCAAGACGCGATCAAGAAGTCGTGGGCTGCCCAAAGACCCGATGCCCTGTGGGATGTTCTCTACATCCCTATCGATCCCGGCGACATCGGCCGCAGTTATAAGGCGATCATCCGGATCAACTCGCAGTCGGGCAAAGGCGGTGTTGCTTATGTGTTGGAGCACGAATTCGGTTATCAGCTACCTAAACTCATGCAGAAAGAGATTGGCAGGATCATCAACGATCTCGCCGATGCCAAAAAGACCGAGCTCATGCCTGAGGAAATTCATGAGGCGTTTCGACGGGAATACATCGATCGAAATGCTCCCGTGGCCCTTGTTGATTTTCAGACCATGGAGAGAGCCCATGAAGTGACCTGCCAGGCCCACCTCATGGTTAATGGAACCAAACGGATTCTAGTCGGCAAAGGCAACGGCCCAATCGACGCGTTCGTCCATGCGCTCCATGAATCCGGTTTGCCGCCGTTTGAGCTGCTGAAATATTCCGAGCATTCTTTGGACACTGGAGCGAAGGCGCGCGCGATCAGTTACATCCAGATACAGACTTCCCGCGGGCGTACGTATTTTGGGGCCGGAATCGATACCAATATCGAGTTCGCCTCGATCAAAGCGGTCCTGAGTGCGGTGAACCGCTCGCTACAATCGAGCCCCGTTTAGAAAGGAAGCGAGACGATTCGCCGAAATTGAAGATAGGCGAACATTCGGAAGTCAGCTCCGGGATATTTCGCATAAAACAAAACGAGTTTTATGAGTTTGAAGGTTTAATGTCTATGCTTGGACCAACGAGGCGGACCTAGCTTCGAAGAGCTGATATCTCGGTTCGCACGCCTGCTGGGGTGAGCTATGGGCAGCTCAAGTGCGATTCCGGCGTGGGATCTTCTCCGTACCGATCCGCGCTTCGAAAAGTTATTAGCGCAACTTGCGCCGCGGTGATTGTAGTTTCTTGCAAATTTTTTGAATCATTTGGTTCCGTCCTCAATCTGTTTAATCTGTTGCCAAACCGGGAGGAGCCTCAGATCAGATCGTGGCCGGGACGGGGTTCCCGCAGTCGCGCTGTCGGCCGTGAAAATTGTTCCGAATGTGACACAACTCACAATTCAAGATGTGATTTGGGAATTATTTTGCATGATTTTTGGGGCGCTATTTTGCGCCCTCCGTTCACGCATTACTGCCGCTCAAATGCGAATGCTCCGAGCTTGAGCATTTGAATCCGCACCTTTTCGAAGCCTCCGACCGCGCAATTACTGGACCAGAAAAAGCGCAAAATAATTTTCCAAATCACAGTCACACAAATAAATCTGCCCTCCTCTAATTTTAGCCCGTCATAACCCCTTTTATGACTGGTCAAAAGGGGACGCTTTAGCGTAGCCTCTGCGCCCAATGTCGGATTCCGAACTTACCGTCGTTTCTCAAGAATCTTTCCCGCTTCCAACCATCATTGCGCGCGCCGGCGCGTCGACCCGGAAAAAGTTCTTCGAGTTTTTCACTGTCCCGATCCGGAACGCCAGCACACGAGCCGCCTACTACCGGGCAATCCAACAGTTCCTGGCCTGGTCTGAGCGCGCCGGTTACCAACACCTCGAAGACATTGAGCCCATTACGGTGGCCGCCTACATCGAGACCTTACAACGCCATGCGGCGCCGCCCAC
>DASZGG010000003.1:0-3683 GCA_035939025.1 Chthoniobacterales bacterium
CATCCGTCCCGGGATGAAGGCCGAGATCTATCTCTTATCGGATCCCGATCGGCGTTTTCAAGGAATCGTCCAGGGAATCTCGCCCGCGGTACAGTCCCAGGAAGATGATGTCGAAATCAAGGGACTGCCGTTTGTCAAACGTGACCTGAACTGGGTGCGGATTGCTCAACGATTCCCGGTTCGAATCGAGATCGAGAATCCGGACCCCGGAATCTTTCGTATGGGTACAACGGCGGTCACTACGATCGTGGGCTTTATCCCACCTAGTGTCTCGTCCTCGAAATAACATGCATTTTGTTGCGATCAGAACGCACAGCCTGCATCGCTGAGAAATCTCTAAGGATTTGTCAGCGATGCAGGCTAACAGCACAAACTAACAAAAGATGCCTGAGAAAATCGCAAAGGGCATATGGAGCGCGGAAACCCAGGGAACCCCATTGCTTGGCGCGCTTTGGGAGACTCTCAAACCGTTCCCTGGGCGAGCCCAGCTAACGCTCCGACTGGCCGTCGTCTGTACCGCAGTCGTTTTGGTGGCAGACATATTCAGACTGCCGTTCCAGGACCTCATGCCTTTTTTCGTTTTGTTCATAACTAAAGAAGATAAAGTTACCACTGTTCTTAGTGCGCTATTGATTCTTTTCGCAGTCACCGTGGCCATCGGGGCTGCAATTGTGATCTATAAATGCACTGGCAATCGCGCAGAGTTTCGAATTCCCGCCATCGCGGCCGAGATATTTGTTGGCATGTACCTGTTCCGCGTGCTCTCGATTGGACCGGTTGGATGGATCCTGGGCTTCGTATGCGCCGCAACGCAAAGTCTGGTTTACCTTCTTCCCAGCCCAGAGGAAACGGTCCACCAGTTTCTCTGGTTTTGGGTTATAATCGCGTTCTCGGTCGGCATCGCCTGGCTTGCCAATCTTTTACTTTTTCCTGTCTCACCAACCCGGTTGTTTCAGCGGGAATTGGTGGCCGAATGGCATGCTGTGTCCGCCGCAACGGCACAACTAAGCACCGGTTCGCCTTCCGCGGGCGCACAATTGCTTCGTCCGCTGGCCAAACGTGGTCCAATCCGTTTTCTCAAACTTCTAAAACTTTCCTTGATGGAGTCCCCTTATCTGGGAGGACAAAAAGTTCCACTGACCCGAGTGATTTTAGGCCTCGACAAAATCACGAAACTGCTCTTCTCATATGCTTGCCTACGGCTGAGATCATCGGCTCCCGCTCCCATTTCTTCGACTGAGACATTGATCCTGAGCGGACTCCAGAAGGACGTTCAACGCTTCGAGCGGGAATTCGAGGGAGGCTTGGTTCCGTCGGGTACCACGCCCCGACCGCCAACGAAAACGGCTCGAGATATTGCTTCCCAACTCCTGGAGGCCGAGAACACGTTGGAAGATCTTGCTGCCGAAGGCACCGAGCCTGAGAACCGTTCTGAGAAAACCCCGGCAGCACGGCCTAAGCCCTCCCTTTTTGTTGCGGACGCTTTTAGTAATCCGAGGCATGTGCAATTCGCGCTTAAGGTCACCTTGGCGGGAATGCTCGGCTACTTGTTCTACACAGCGAGTGATTACTACGGGATTCACACCGTGTTTTACACACCGTTGATCATTGCGTTGGCGAGTACCGGAGCCACCGTTCACAAGGGATTGCTTCGGATCGTCGGTTGCATTATCGGAGGCGCCTTGGGTCTAATCTGCTCAATCTGGGTAATCCCGAGATTCGAGACTCTTGGAACATTTCTCTTAATTGTATTCTGCGTGCATGGATTGGCGGCCTGGATCGCTTTTGGCAGCGAGCGAATCTCATACGTGGGTCTTCAGATAGCGCTGGCGTTTGATCTTGGGTTCCTGCAAGGGTACGGGCCACCTACTAACATTGATCCGCTTCGGGATCGATTTATCGGTATTGTCCTTGGCATAGGCATCATCACGATCGTTTTCTCTCTGGTTTGGCCGGAAAGCGCTGACTCGAGTGCCCGCGAGCGACTTGGCGCTTGCCTCCGCACGATCGCTCGTCTGCTACACCTGAGTGGTTCGAACAAAGGCTCTCAGATTTCGGCTTCGCAACGGGAACAGGTCGAGTTGCAAATAACCTCTCGTCTTTCTGAGGCCAATTCATTCGAAGAGCAGGCTGCTTTTGAAGCTTTGCTCTACGGATCCGAGGGTACCGGCGTGTCGCGCCTGGCGAAGGCCTCAGCAGGAGTGGAGGAAATTTATCTTGCGTGTCTCCCGTGGCTAAGAGAGCAAGCGTCTTTGATGTTGACGCCTCAGGACGGTGAACCTCCGAAAACTGGGCGCGAATTGATCAAACTTTTAGGGGATGTGATCGAAGAGTCTGCTGATTTGCTAGAGGAGCCTGGCAATCAAACCGTCGGCCGAGCAGCTGCACTGACAGATCGTCTGCTGGAACAGAATAAGAATGCGGGCGACACGGAAAGCTCCGGTTCTGGTAGTCTCCAAGAACTTATCGGAGCGGTAGTACAAATGCAGATGCTGCTGCGAAGCCATGAGAATGTCGAAACCCGGTGGTAATGCTCGCAGCATGGTTGAGTTGCCTGAAAAAATCTTAGTTACTGCTGAACACACTTTATCTCTTTATCTATAGCCCTGCGATTCCGAGCAGGCCGTTTCTAGTGCCGTATATCATTTGAATCAGGAGCGCGACAATTGGAGGGGAGTCGCTTGCGACTCCCACCGGTCTTTACCGAGCCCGACGGGATATTCTGCCTTATTGTGAGTGATAATCCTTCTCAGTTTCGGAAAAGACTGATCCAGGGATAGCGCAGCGCCGTTCGTCGGAATAGAATAATTTCAGGATTGTTCGAACGCATTCATCAACAGAGTTTAGTCTGGGACTGCGACGAGCGATCAGGAGAATCGATAGACCTTTTAAGCCGATGACAGATTCGATTGAGTCATTTTCTAAGACCGATCCTTTCGCTGCTGCCATAGCACTCCAGGAGGAGCATGCGCGGGCATACTCCGAATTAGCGGATCGGATTCGCTCTGAGAGTCCCGAGGCAGCTTCCATTTTGTTAACCATGCGCCAGCGCCAGCAATCGGAGCTACGCAAACTGATGTGCGTTTACGGCTTTTCGTCGAGCAAGCGAGCGTCGACCATCCCGCATCCACGGATTCGGGTTGCTGGAAATGAAGAAAAAACCTCCAAGGGTTCCGTGGTAGGGTCAAGCCATGACCGCGAGTTGAAGCGCAAAATCTTCGTTCTCCAGATTGTCCAGCCCGGTCTCGCCGGATTAATGGATGGTTCAGTGTCCACACTGGCGCCAGTTTTTGCGGCGGCATTTGCCACACACAATTCTCTGACCGCTTTCCTCGTTGGGATGGCGGCTTCGATCGGCGCCGGAATCAGCATGGGATTTGCCGAGGCTCTTTCAGACGATGGAGTGCTCAGCGGCAGAGGTCGTCCTTGGATGCGCGGTGGAGTCTGTGGCATCATGACGACTTCAGGTGGAATCGGACATACTTTGCCGTTTCTGTTACCGGATTTTTATTTTGCCCTCTGGGTTGCTGTTGCAGTGGTCGCAATCGAGTTAGGTGCCATTGCTTGGATAAGGAAGCGTTACATGGATACTCCGCTGCTTCAGGCCATTTTTCAGGTGGTGCTAGGCGGTATTCTCGTATTTCTAACCGGTATTGTGATCGGGAATCTTTAATGAGCTGGAG
>DASZGG010000004.1:0-3890 GCA_035939025.1 Chthoniobacterales bacterium
CGACGACGAGCAGGAGGACGACTCCTCAAATTCGGTTTTTGGATTTAAAATGGCCTCGGCGCCAAGGAAATACAGGCTGGAAGCCCATGCTACATTGCGGACGACTATGAGCAACCCCCAACGCACCAAACGGAATCCGCCATTGCGTGTCGGCATCGGTGGACCAGTCGGGTCCGGTAAAACCACTCTCGTCGAGATGCTATGCAAATCGATGCGAGACCGGTTCGACCTGGTCGTCATTACCAACGACATTTACACAAAAGAGGACCAGCGCCTTCTGATTATTGCCGGTGCTCTCCCGGGCGAAAGAATTCTGGGGGTGGAAACCGGCGGTTGCCCGCACACCGCCATTCGGGAGGACGCATCAATCAATCTGGAAGCTGTCGATCGCATGCTGCAGAAATACCCCGATGCCGACGTCGTGTTTATTGAATCGGGGGGCGACAACCTTGCTGCCACTTTCAGCCCGGAGCTTTCCGACCTGACCATTTACGTTATCGACGTAGCAGGCGGCGAAAAGATTCCTCGCAAGGGCGGGCCGGGCATCACCAAGTCTGATCTTCTGGTAATTAACAAGGTGGACCTTGCTCCCTACGTCGGCGCTTCCCTCGCAGTGATGGAGAGCGATGCGCGAAAGATGAGAGGCGAACGCCCATTCGTTATGTGCAATCTCCGGGAAGGCGTCGGTCTTGCTGAAATCGTCAGTTATATTGAGAGACAAGGGCTGCTCAATTGTCCCTAGCCTGCATCGCTGGCAGGCGTAAGGGAAGGCTCCAGCCTTTGCCCGACACGGCGTACCACATAGCGCAAAGGCTGGAGCCTTCGCTTACGTTTATGACGATCCGGGCTTAGTGGCCTTTGAGCCGTGCACGATGGGGCGGAGGCGGTGCCGAAATCTCGAGGACGACTGCTGAATAACGGGCTGTCACTTTCCGATGAAACTCGTGGTTCTGCATGGCCATCTCATGCATGTCATCGGCGATGTCCGGCAGACCTTTGGCGCCCTTCTCGATGGATTTGAATATTCTGTCACGCAGATCACGCCATGAGCCGAGCCGCTCAAGGAGCGCTTGAGCTTCCGGATCATCTTCGCCAAAAGCGCGTTCGAGTGCCAATGGATTGTCTATGCCTCGAAAAATTGACTGCGCGGAAACATTAATCAGCTCATAGCGAATCTCATCGAAGAGTTTGTTGACAACTGCGCGATCGGGGCGAGGCATGGCCGAGACCTGGAGCACACGGTCATATAACTCATCAACGATACGCCGCCTAAAATACCAGCTGAGGTTCAGAAGTTGGTAAAGAATTGCCTCCTTCGCTTTCTCGCCAGCTTCGAACGGTATTTCGAACGGTAGATCAAGTGGGGCAAGGGTGAAAAAAAATCGCTTTCTCTGTCCGGCCATCCGTTCATAGCGACGCAAGGTTAGCCGATACAATTCGTTCGAATTCGGGGGGCGCATCACGGTGCTCTGCGGATTGTGGCCGTTGGCTGCCTCATGAATCATACTCGCAATGAGAAACTCGTAGATGTCGCGATACGGCCAATCTTTGACAAGATTTTCCCACAACCATCCGCCGGTGTTAATATCCTTACCGAACAATCGCTGCCAGTCCCTGGTTCCGCTGATCGAGCTCTCCCCTGGCAACCGTCCATGATGTAAATCCGTTGCTGCCTGGTCGGTCAGGGAAAATTCGAATGTCACGCTGGTGGCGACGTCAAAATTAGCTTCGATCCTCGCGCCACCCGAAAAGGCATCCAGGATCTCAGCGGCATTTTTTCGTAGATCGTCTTCGCTGACAGCGGGAGAAACCTCCCATGGCGGGAAGTGATAAATCTGTTTTAACAGCTTGAAAATAGAATCCAAGCCGGCCTCCATCGCATTGAATTCTTCCAGGGCCGGACTGATTTGGTCGGCCTGGCGACAGAATATGACCAGGTTTTTGTTTTCTGGTTCCTTTTCCATTCGCGCTTGAAAATAACCGCATTCAAAGAGGCAGAAACCCCAGTCTTCGTCTTGTTCGGTAAAAAGGAAGATGAGCCAATCCGTCGTATCCAACTGCTCATTGATCTTTTCGCGCCATTTCTCACCGTAACGAAATTGGCCGGCATGCGTGACCTTAACCTGGTTGCCTGCGTAGAGTGCCAGCCTTGAACCAATCTTCTCGGCCATCGCCGTGTCTGTTGGCATCCTATGGCTGATGAAGATGCGTAGCTCCTTTGCCATTTTTGAGCACTCTAATCAACAAGGAGGCAAGTTAACCAGCCTCCAACTTAGCCCGCAATTTTCATAATAAGCTAAAAAAAGAGCTTCTGTCCAATGATCTTACCCGATCGATTTACCACAAATTCGACTATCCCGGCGCGCCGAGGAAATACAGGCTGGAAGCCTATGCTGCTAACGGAATGTTAAGTGCATCGGTTATTGAAACATTTGCATTTTTATGGAATTTGGTAAATGTCGGGGACAATTATGAGATGTCGGAACGTGACCGACCATCAAAGCTTCTCGTGAACACAGAACGGCAGACGACCTTCGAAGAGATCCGAGCGTCACGTTCGACCTCACGGCGAGGTACCAGGAAAATTCTCCGGGGACAACGAATATGGCGCCAATTCTTTTGATCCACGGATATAGCGCGGAGAGCCCACAAACTGATCACGATTCGATCAAGAAAATCTACGGCAGTCTGGCTGACGATTTAAAGGTGTCATACCCGGTCGTCGACGTCGATCTATCGAGGTACGTTTCTCTGAATGACTCTGTATCCATCTATGACATTGCACGTGCTCTCGACCGTGTTTTGAATCAGGAGTATCCCGAATTGCTCCGATCGGGCTTCAACCCGATAATTCACAGCACCGGAGCGTTGGTGATCCGGAACTGGATCAAGTTGTTCAGTCCAAAGCCATCCCCGATACGCAATCTCATCCATCTCGCTGGCGCAAACTTCGGTAGCGGGTGGGCCATCATTGGTGAGGGACAGGTCGCCCGATGGGGGCGTTACGTTTTCGAGCATGGCGCTCAGCGCGGAGCGAAGGTGCTCGAAGCTCTGGAGTTAGGCTCGAGCCAAACGCTCGACGTTCACCTCCATTTCATCGAGCACGGAAATCGCATGCTCGAAGATTATTTAGTTCAGGAATACATCCTCGTCGGCACGCAAGCGGATCCCGAATGGTTTACCATTCCAGTCCGATATGCAAAGGAAGATGGGTCCGATGGCACCGTCCGCGTGTCCGGGAGCAATCTAAATTTCAATTACCTGAGGATAGTTCCTGCCGCTGACACCTATACCATGCGCTGGACCGATATCCAATCCGCGGTCTCCAACGCCAACTCAAAGCAATCATTCTCCGAGTTCTATAAAATTGCGCAATCTTCCCAGCCATTCTTCGACAGACCGGAGATACCGTTCGCGATCCCCTACCAGTGCGCCCACACTGGCGATAAACACGGTATTGTTTCCGGCTCCGAGACAAAGGCTCAAGTCCAGCGTCTGATCAAAACCGCCTTGGACGTCCCGGAGCGGTCTACTACGCAATGGTCTGCAGTCGTCGATCTGTTCCACAAAGAGACTGAGACGACCTATGATTTAGCGCGAAAAACGCCAGGAGGAGGCCTCTTCAATTTTTTGACCGACCAGCGTAACCAATACGACGCACACGCGCAGGTCATTTTTCGACTGCGGGATCAAGATGGTCAGTCGATACCGATCGATAACGCCGACATCTTCTTCGTGGCCGAGCAACAACTACCCGGAACGACCCCGATTCAGAAGTTGATAGAGGATGTAGTCGTGAGTGACGTGTCTCGGAACGTCATCACTTTTTATCTACGGACTAACCGATTTGACAAAGACAAAAATGATTGGGTTTACCTGCTGAACAGCGT
>DASZGG010000005.1:0-4972 GCA_035939025.1 Chthoniobacterales bacterium
TTCGGCATGTTGGTGCCAGCGGTCTCCGGTACCTGACCCTCTGTGACCGAGGTAAAACGGAAAGACTTAACAAAGTTTAAAAATTTCTGCCGCTGGCTCTCAATGAGTTCCGGGCTCCCAGTCATTTTTACGAACCACGTACGGTCCGGAGTCTCCAGTACCGCCCCTAGGATTCTTGACGGTTTCGGCGCGTTCTCCGGGGTCTGGATGTCGACCAGGTAGGTTTGGATACCTTGCACTTCGGTGCGTTGGATCGTCTGTTGCAGTTGGTCTTCCTCCAGGGGTGGCAATTGGAGCTGACCCCGCCAACGATTAACATTCGGGGCCAAGCCTCCGGCATCTCCGGGGAAAGCAGTCACCGAAACATCGGCAGAAGTAGTATTCGAACCAGCAACCTTGAAGCTTCCGAGCCGCATTTCAGAGAGAGGTTGCTCGCTCCAGCCCTCCGGTTTGACCCACTTGGGCGGATTGCCCACCGGAGCCGGTGGCAATCCGGCTGATCCGTTCTGCATCGCCACGGTGACCCCCTCCTTAGGAATGCGGTAGACCTCTATCTTTTCATTATTGCAGGAGACGAGCGCCAATGCCGCAACGAAGACCAGAAGGATACGATCAAGTTGAAGGCTTTCTTTTCGTCTTCGAACTCGTCGTCGTCCTCGATCTTTGAAGGTTGCAGCCAAAAGCCCTTTGCAGCGAGCAAACAACAGTCGATAGAACCCCCTCCCCTCCAAAGACGTCGAGGACGAGGACGATTTGGTTGCAGTTACGTCACTCTGCGAGCCCGCCTCGACCAGTTCACGGGAACGACACCACAGATGAACATCTCTGCACAAATTCAAGCCCATTTAAGATATCCTCGTCTTCAACTCGTAGCGCTTCTTGAGTTCCTCGAAATGGGTCGATGGGTACCATTGGTACAGCATGAAATAAACGATCACTCCAGTGATCGAAACATACAACCAGATCGGCATGGTGAATCGCCCAAGTTTTCGGTGGCGGTCGAATCGCGCCCGCAGCGCAGGAATCACAGTAATAATCACCAACGGCAAGATCGTAAATGCGAGGATTAAATGGGTCACCAAGATGATGTAATAGACCGGTCGGACCCAACCGTCCGCGGTGAATTTCACTGACCCTTCTCCGACCGAGCTCAACAAGCCAAAGTGATATGTCAAGTAACAGCTCAGGAAAACGGTCGAACAAACAAGCGCGGTGACCATGCAAGCGATGTGAACCCGCTTGCGGTCGCGACGAATGGCACTCCATCCCGCCGCGATAAGACAAGTGCTCAAACCGTTCAGGGTCGCATTAACCGGCGGAAGATCAAAGATGTTCATCGCAGATACGGCAGGGAGAAGTACACCAGGTAGTACATTAGTTTCAGGCGAGAAGCGGATCAAGGCTTGAAAGAACCCACCTTTCGCACCGAGAAACCCAAACCGCAAATGCCCAACCCGACGGAATATTTCGTTGAATTGTTACAATACCGTGACACAATATCTCCACGGATTGTTAGGAGTGACTTCCGTTGCTTGGGTCAGGCCCGCCGACTATTTCGGCGGGCCTGGCTGCTTTTTTAACGGTCTTCAATTTAAGTCCGTCAACTCGACAATCCACCGACTCAAAACCTCCTCCAGTGTTGACGACCACCGGAGGGTTCGGCGAAGGTTCGAGTATGCAGGTTTCCCTCCCCATCCTTGTCATCAATAGCGGGAGTTCGTCGCTGAAGTTTTCACTTTTTGATCCGAAGACTGAAACGGCGTTGGCATCCGGGATCGCGGAGCGATTGGGAACAGACACGGCTGACTTGAAACTGGTTGATCTCGATGGAGTTAAGCACGAGGAGGTGATTCCCGGGGCGGATCATCGTTCCTCGCTCCTGCGCGTGATCAACATCTTGGGGAACAGGCAGCGATTCGACGTCAAAGCGATCGGACATCGCGTGGTTCATGGCGGAGAGGATTTTCGCCAGCCCGTTCTCGTTACCGAAAGCGTCGTGCGAAGGATCGAAGAACTTGCAGATCTGGCACCCCTTCATAATCCGGCGAGCGTTCAGGGGATTCGCGTTGCCACCAAATTGTTCCCCGATAAGCCGCAGGTCGCGGTGTTCGATACCGCGTTCCATCAGACTCTCCCAGACTACGCCTTTCACTACGCGATTCCATATGAATACTACGAAAAGTATCGGATCCGCCGGTATGGATTCCACGGTACGAGCCATCATTTTGTCGCTTTGCAAGCGGCGAAACTGACTGGTAAGCCCTTCGACGAGGCTCAGTTTATTTCGGCCCATCTTGGAAATGGGTGCAGCGCAGCGGCGATCCGCAATGGTCGAAGCGTTGATACCACCATGGGACTTACGCCTCTGGAAGGATTGATGATGGGCACCCGCAGCGGTGACGTCGACCCGAGTCTCCATTTATATTTGCAGGAGAAGGAACAACGCTCGCTTCAAGATATTACGGAGGAAATCCTGACCCGAAGAAGCGGTCTCCTCGGAATTTCCGGAGTCAGTCGGGATATGCGTTTGGTCATCGCGGCAGCAGGTGAAGGGAACGAAAGGGCTCGCCTGGCGATTGAGATGTTCTGTTATCGATTGGCCCGTTCTATCCTCGGTTTGACGGCTTCTCTCTCTTCGATCGATGCGCTTATTTTCACAGGCGGCATCGGGGAAAACAGCGCGCCGGTCAGGGCACGGGTACTGACTCACCTTGCTATCCTGCATCCAGAACTCGATCAAAACCTTAACGAAAATCATGGAAAAGGTGCGGATGGACGCATCACCTCTCGATCAGGCCTCTTGTGTCTGGTTATCGCAACGAACGAAGAACTCATGATTGCCCGCGAAACCGCTCTTCTCACCGCATGAGGACCGCATGAGGCACGCATTTTTTCTTGCACCTGCAGGTTCCGGCGTTGGACTGACTACCGTTGCTCTCGGTCTCGTTAGTGCCTTGGATCGGAAAGGGGTGCGAGTGGCCTTTTTTAAGCCGATCGCCCAAGAGACAGAAGGTGACTCCGGTCCTGAACGGTCCACCCATTTCATCCGCGCAACCGCAGCGCTGCAGCCGGCCGATCCCATCCCGCTGGCGACCGCGACCAAAATGATCTCGGAACAGGGCATGGACGAACTCATGAGTCAAGTGATAGGGGCTTACGGCACATCGACCGCATCGGCCGAGATGGTCGTAGTCGAAGGGTTGCTGCCCGCGCTGAGTGATTCGTACCTGGGGGTCGTGAACCATGAGTTAGTGGCCACGCTGAATGCCGAGGTCATTCTGGTCGCTTCACAGGCTCACAAATCGATCGAGCAACTCGATGATCAAATAGAATACGCGGCAAAGGCATTCGGCGGCTTGGAGAAAATCCTGGGGGTTATCATCAACAGGTACTCGGTCGACGAACCCAAAACGGTCGAAAAATTGATCGAATGGGTCCGATTAGAGAGCAAGCTCTTTCAGCGACGGCAACCCAAACTTATCGGCGTCGTTCCGGAGAACCGGGACCTGACCTATTGCCGGACGATCGACATCCAACGCCACTTGAGTGCCGAAGTCCTGCACGCCGGCGAGATGGAACGTCGCCGGGTAAAGGTTACTCATCTACTGGCTCGGACCGTTCCCAACTTGCTGCACACGTTCGTTCCAGGAGCAATCCTTGTGACGCCCGGGGACCGCAACGATGTTGTCGTCGCGGTAGGAATGGCGGCGCTAAATCATATTCCTATCGCGGGGTTAATCCTGACCGGGGACACCGAACCGGAGGAACGCATCATTCGACTTTGCCGGCCCGCGCTGGAAACAGGGCTGCCGCTATTGCGCGTAAGAACCCCCAGTTATGACACTGCCACGCGACTCTATCAACTGAGCTCGGCCGTAGCAGCGGATGATCTTGAGCGAATCAAACACGCAATTGACTATGTGGCGCAAACCTTGGACACCAACTGGCTAATTTCCCACTCGAAGAAGGATTTCGAATTCCGGCTCTCGCCTGCGGCGTTTCTCTACCAACTGACAGAAAAGGCGCACGCAGCGAAGAAACGGATCGTGTTGCCCGAAGGAGCCGAGCCGCGCACGGTGAAAGCGGCTGCAATCTGCGCCCGCCGCAAGATTGCGCGCTGCGTGCTTCTCGGAGTTCCCGCAGAGGTAAAGGAAGTAGCACGCAGCCAGGATATTGAGCTGCCCGACAATCTTGAGATTCTGGATCCGACAATTGTCCGATCAAACTATGTCAATCCGCTCTTCGAAGCGCGAAAGCATAAAGGTCTTTCCGTTGAGATGGCAGCGAGTCAACTTGAAGACAATGTCGTGCTCGGAACGATGATGCTCTCTCTTGGCGAGGTCGATGGTCTGGTATCGGGGGCGAATCATTCCACCGCGAATACGATACGGCCCGCCTTGCAGATCATCAAAACGAAGCCAAATGCAAAAGCAGTGTCGTCGATCTTCTTTATGTGCCTGCAAGAACAGGTCTTGGTCTATGGCGACTGCGCGGTGATTCCAGATCCGGACGCTGAGACGTTGGCGGATATCGCGATCCAGAGCGCGGACTCGGCCGCTGCTTTTGGGATCCCCCCCAGGGTCGCGATGATCAGCTACTCGACGGGTGAGTCAGGATCAGGGGTCGATGTAGATAAAGTTCGCGAAGCAACTAGACTGGCACAAAAAAATCGACCGGACTTGGCTATCGACGGTCCGCTGCAATACGACGCGGCCTTTATCCCCGAAGTCGCGAAGACAAAAGCGCCGAACAGTCCGGTGGCGGGTCGGGCAACCGTCTTCATCTTTCCGGATCTGAATACCGGAAACACGACATACAAAGCGGTCCAGCGCAGCGCAAACGTGATCAGTATTGGTCCTATGCTCCAGGGACTGAAACGCCCGGTGAACGACCTCTCGCGCGGCGCGCTGGTGGATGACATCGTCTACACCATCGCTCTGACGGCGGTTCAAGCGACACAAGGTTCAACAGA
>DASZGG010000006.1:0-7590 GCA_035939025.1 Chthoniobacterales bacterium
GATTGCAAGAATGACTAAACGACAGATAAACACTGCGAGAATTGATATTTTGCATCAGATTTGCCCAAAATAAAGATCTCTAGTGATTTTGCATTTTAGTTTGCCATTTGGATAAAAGGCTTCGCTGCCCGAATCCAAAGCGGTCATTTTACCAATGAGACATGCACCCATCTTCTCTTTTATATTATATTCATGTTAGTCTTAACATCTTTATTCTATGTTGTGACCATAGATGCAGTCAGTACTTTTCCCAGGGTTTGTACGACAGCCTTTGGCGAGGGCAATAAGCCTTCGGATCTAAACGAAGGTAAGGCTTTCTAACAAAGCGATTTGTTACTCGCAATTGACTCCACGGACCCTGATTTGCTACCAACGAGCCGTTCGCTACTACCGAGCCTGTGCCTACCGAAGGACTTCGTCCAAAATTTGTTTGCTCTGCCCATCTATTAAGAATGTATCGCTCATGACGGAACATTTAACGGGACTGCTCACGTGAAACGTCTGCGTCGAAAGCGAACATCAAATGCTCGAAATGAAAACCCCGATGTCCAGTAAAAAATCTTTCCTAATTGTCCGCCTCTGGGTCGCAACCATGCTGCTGGAGGGATTTCTTTGGCCGGCGCAGGCCGTCACTCCGGCGCAGGTCGTTCTGTCGGAGAGCATCAAACCGGTCGAGTTGGCACCGCAGGTGGGACCGATCAATCCGCACAAGCCGGTCATCTCGCGCATCGCATTGACCGCCGGGGAGAGCGCCGCTTCGATGGAGTTCGAGGTGGCCTTGAAGATGCACAATTTTTCCGAATTGCAGGCGCGGGTGGCCAGGGGCGAGCGGATTTCCCCCCAGGAAATGGTGGCACGCTATGAGCCGTTGGCAACCGATTACGAGGCTGTGGCCGCCTGGATCCGCAGCCAGGGATTGACGATCACGCGTCAGGACGGAAATCACATCGCCATTTTCGCCGGCGGAAAGATCAGCCAGATCCAGCAGGCGCTGCAGGTGACCTTCTCGCGTGTGACGTTCGAGGGCAACGAATACACCTCGGCCACCAATGCGCCGAGGGTGCCGGCGACGCTGTTGCCAATCCTATGGGGCATTAACGGCCTGCAACCTTATATCCGGCCCCACACGCATCTGATCGTGAAGCCCAGTTCATTGACGGGCACGAACCCTCCGTTTCTTCCAAGTCAGGTTGCTCAGGCGGACAATGCCGCCAGTTTGTACGGCTCCAATATTACAGGGGCGGGAGAATCGATCGCGATAGTGATCGACACCTTTCCTTCAACTGCCGACCTGGTCTCCTTCTGGAATACCTACGGCGTCAACCAGTCCCTCAACAATATCCAGTTCATCCAGGTAGTTCCGGGATCGCTGCCTTCGACTTCCGGGGAGGAAACGCGATCTTTGCCTCCTCTGGCGACGGTGCTTCTACTCCGGGAACGACAGGAGGCGAGGATACGAGCGGTCCGCTTCAGGTGGAATCACCTTCCAGCGATGTCAACGTGGCCGGTGTGGGCGGAACGACGTTGACACTGGATTCCAACGGTGCCGAAAGCAGCGAGTTTGGCCTGGTCGTACAGTGGCGGAGGGGTTAGCGAGTATTTCACCCGTCCCTCGTGGCAGATCGGCACAGGCATGCCCGGCGGCACGATGCGAGCGGTGCCCGACGTGGCGTGTCCGGCCGATCCGAACAACGGCGCGGTTCTCTTTTACAACGGCGCGCAGACAGTGGTCGGTGGCACAAGTTGGAGCAGCCCGACCTGGGCTGGCTATTGCGCGCTCATCAACCAGGCCCGCTCGAATGCCGGCGGCGTTTCTGGTGCTCAATACGCGCTCCGTCGGTTGGTTACCCACGGCCCTAGCGGTGGCCTTAATTGTGGCAACGCCGGTTCCTTGGTGGCGGCGTTGTTGGGCGTTGCTATGGGGCGTGCTTTTGATCAACGCCTTTGTCCTATTTTCGGTGGCCGTTTATATCTGGAACGAATCGACCACTGTTTCGCTCGTCACGCTTTCACCATTTGGAAGGAAATCGCCGATGCTCTCGAATACACGCTTGTCATGCAAATGGGGATCAGTTTTTCCATTCCGGTGCTAGTTTGGATCGCAGTGCTATTCCGGCGGCAAGATGTTAAGACCTTCGCGCTCACCTAGGTCCTGTCCCCGAATAGCAGGTATACCCGCAATTATTCTGTTCCGTTATGGTGCGGCGATTCCGCGGGCTTAAGAACCAGACCCGTCGAAATATTCCGGCCCCGGGGATGCGATCCCGACCGCGGCTAGTGCATTCTCACCTGCTGCGAGGTCTCCAGCGCACTCTTCGCAAACGGCGCATTCCAGGACGAAGTCGTAGTAGCTTAGCTCGAGAATGCCGCCGCAGAACTCACATATGCCAAGATAAGGATAGGCTTTTTTTAAAGTTGTTCGAGAAAGGTTCATGTTCGTCTCCACGAATGAGTCCGAGGCCGAGTAAACCGCCCGTCTACTCTGACAGAAGGAAGCAAGAGAATTTGAACAGAAGTTAGCAAAGGAAACAAAGATCTGGGTAATAATATGAGTGGGCCGAAGTCCGCTTCCGGAGACGTATCGTCGTCGCGAGAATACATTCATACAGATAGTAAGCTGCCTCGTTAACCAGATCCTTGCGCGAACCTTACAAACAAGAAAGCTAGTTTACGGTCCCGCATTTTATGGTGATCTCGTTGCGTTCAAAATGGCCGGCTACGGTTCCTTCCGGTCGAGTCCGAAACCCGCATGCACAAGATTTGCTCCTTGATCTACTCGATCTTCATCGACGATTACAGATATCTTGATTTCGGATGTGGTTATCATCTGGATGTTGATCTCGGCTTTCCCCAAGAGCTCAAACATTTTGGCGGCGACTCCGGAATGGGAACGCATACCGATCCCGACCACGCTGAGTTTGGCAATTCCGCCCTGAGCACTAAACCCTTTGGCGCCGATTTCCGCCACGATCGGGCCAAGATGTTTCTCGATTTTAGGCAATTCATCCGCGGGCGTCGTAAAGGAAATATCGGTAGAACCAGAGGCCGAAACATTCTGCACGATCATGTCGACATTGACATTGATTGCTGCGATCTCGCTGAAAATTCGTGAGGCGATGCCCGGTTTGTCCGGCACTTGGCTGATCGTGACTTTTGCTTGTTTGCGGTCAACGCTTACTCCGCGGATGACCACTTTTTCCATGCTTTCAGTCTCTTCTTTCACTAGGGTTCCCGGTTGATCGTTAAAGCTGCTGCGAACTTCGAAAATTACGCCGAATTTTTTCGCAAACTCAACCGATCGAGATTGCATGACCTTCGAACCAAGGCTTGCCATCTCGAGCATCTCGTCATACGCAATCTCGGGAATCTTTCGAGCGTTCTTGACAATCCGCGGATCAGAGGTGTAGACGCCGTCGACGTCGGTAAAGATTTGGCAAAGATCGGCTCTGATGGCGGCAGCGAGAGCGATAGCAGTGAGGTCCGAGCCGCCACGTCCAAGTGTAGTAATTTGACCCTCAAGACTCTCGCCTTGAAAACCTGCAACGATAACGATGTTGCCGGCGTCTAAAAAAGCGTGAATGCGTTTTGGTGTGATGTCTGCGATTTTCGCCTTGGTGTGAACCCCGTCGGTGACAATTCCAGCCTGAGCACCCGTCAATGACACCGCATGTCCGCCTAGGCCGTTGATCGCCATCGCCGTCAGTGCGATCGTGGTTTGTTCGCCGGTAGCTAGCAAGACGTCCATCTCGCGTTCAGTCGGCTGGGGCGCTACCTGGCTGGCGAGCTTGATCAGACTATCGGTAACTCCGGACATTGCCGAAACCACGGCAACGACTTGGTTGCCGGTTTGCTGGGCTTGCAAGATACGTCCAGCAACCTGCAGAATTCGGTCCGGAGTCCCGACAGAAGTTCCGCCGTACTTTTGTACGATCAAACTCATCTTGCTTTTTCTAGAATCGACAGAATTGCGGCTTTGTCGGAAGGAGCAGAGACAAGTTTCACTCGATCGTTCAGTACCGAAGCGACATCTTTGAGACCATGGCCGGTCAGGGTGCAGACGATCATGGCATTGTCCGGAATGCTGGGCAGCGGACAGCGAATACAACCAGGCTGGTTGCAGCATTTCATTAGGCCTGCCACCGACGCAGCGCTGGCGGGTTCCACAAATATGCCTTCGTTGGATGCTAACCAGCTTTGGGCCGCAAAGATTTGTTCGTCGGAGACGATCTCGATTGCTCCGCCGGATTCTTCAAACGCCGCTGTGGCCATTTTCCAGCTCGCTGGGTTTCCGATCCGAATCGCTGATGCAGCGGTTTCAGGATGTTCGATGAGGCGGTCGTAATAGATTGGGGCGGCACCCGCAGCCTGGAATCCGAGCATCCGCGGAAGGTGCGTCGATCGGTTTAGTTGATGGTATTCGACATACCCCTTCCAATACGCGGTCACATTTCCAGCGTTTCCAACTGGCAATAGATGCAGATGCGGCGCGTCGCCCAGTGCATCGACGATTTCGAACGCCGCTGTTTTCTGCCCCTCAAGGCGGTAGGGATTGATAGAGTTAACTACGGCAATCCCCGGTTCGGTCGACAGCTCGCGGATGAGCTTCAGGCACTGATCAAAATTGCTTTCGAGGGCGATCACCGCCGCTCCGTAGACAAATGCCTGGGCAAGTTTGCCCATCGCGATATTCCTGGCCGGTAATAGCACGGCGCATCGAATGCCGGCGCGTGCAGCATACGCCGCTGCGGATGCCGAGGTATTCCCGGTTGAAGCGCACATAATCAAGTTCGCCCCTCCTTCAATGGCTTTGCTCACCGCAACGGTCATTCCGCGATCTTTAAAGGAGCCGGTCGGATTCAGCCCCTCGTATTTGAGGTAAACCTTGCAGCCGCGACCTACGATCGAGCTCAAGCGGGGCGAGGGAATGAGCGGAGTCGAACCTTCGTGCAATGAAACGACAGGGGTCGTGTCGAAGACGGGAAGGTATTTTCGATACCGTTCGATCACGCCGATCGAAGCTCCCATTACTGATAGGGAATCGCTCATGAGAGAACCCATAACAAACTTGGTGCAGCCTTTACACACACCAGACTCTGGATGCGCTGAACTGCCGTCACCATTTTACCAAATGGGGCATCATGGATCATCAGAACCAAAGGCACAGCATCCCCCTCATGTCCCTCGGGCTGAATCACCGAAGAGATTCCGATCTGATGAGATCCAAGTATGCTTGCCACCTGCGCGAGAACCCCTGGTTCATCCACCACCGATAGCCGCAGATAATATCCCGAAGAGACCCGTTCAATCGGCAGGCATTTTCCATACAATCCGTGTGGAGTGAAGCCGAACGCTTTGCCGCCGGAATCGTACCAGATTGCCGATTGCGCCAAGTCGCTGATCACCGAACTGGTCGTCGGATCCTGACCGGCGCCGCGTCCATAAAATAAAGTGTCGCCTACGATGTCGCCGCGAACCATCAACGCGTTAAAAACTCCGTTCACGGAAGCCAGAACATGCTGCTTCGGTACGAGAGTCGGATGAACGTGCGCTTCAACGAGACCGTCTTGGTTGGTTTTGATGGTGGCGACCAGTTTGATTCTGTATCCCAGCCGGTCTGCAAAGCGGATATCGGACGCATCGATCTTATCGATGCCCGCAACGTGGATCTGATTGGTGTTCACCCAGAATCCGTAGGCGAGCGAAGCCAGAATAATCGCCTTATGCGCTGCATCCCAACCATTTACGTCGAGCGTCGAGTCTGCCTCGGCGTACCCTTGTTCCTGGGCTTCGCGCAATGCTTCCGGGAAATTCATGTTTTCCTCGGTCATCCTGGACAAAATGTAATTACTCGTGCCATTTAGAATGGCGTGGATGGATTCGATGTGGTTTCCGATGAAACCCTCCCGGATTGATTTAATGATCGGAATGCCTCCGGCGACTGCGGCTTCGAAAAAGATCGGTACACCTTTGTCGGCAGCTTTCTCAAAAATTTCGAACCCACGCTCGGCCAACAAAGCCTTGTTTCCGGTCACGACAACCTTTTTAGCATCCAGAGCCCGCATGACAAATTGATATGGGGTATCGATTCCTCCCATCAACTCCACTAATATGTTTATGGTCGGGTCATCGATCAGCTCTTCCCAGCGGCTGGTCAGAATCTTTGCCGGAGGATGCACCGACCTGACGATCTCGGGATTTCTAACCGCAATCCGCCGCACCGCAAGCTCGAGGCCGACCCGTTCGCTGATGAGCACGCGATTCTGGATCAGGTGCTTGTAGACACCTGCTCCTACCGTGCCGAGACCCGCTAGTCCGATACCGATCTGCTCCATTTTTGAGGAGGCGAACTATCGCGAAAGTCGGATGAACAGTAAAGTCCTGAGTTATTTGGCAGGTAAGCGAAAGCTCGAGCTTTTGCCGTCTGTCTGGTGAAGAGGCAAAAGCTGGAGCTTTCGCTTACCTGCCATAAACTCAGGACTTTACTTATGCGAGACCCTATTGAGCGCTTTGGTGACCGGGCGGACAATTATGCGAAATTTCGGCCGGGTTATCCAGACCCGATGCTAGGCTTCCTTCTGGACGTCGTTTCGCTGCCGGCAGTTGTTGCGGATATCGGCTCTGGAACCGGGATTCTAACCAGACAACTGCTGGACAAGGGATATGAACTCTATGCAGTGGAGCCGAACGGCCCGATGCGGAGCGTGGCCGAGCGTACTTTGAGCGGTCGTCCGCGTTTCCACAGTGTGCGTGGCACGGCGGAGACGACCACGCTTCCCGATGGAGCTGTAGACCTCATCACCTGCGCGCAAGCTTTTCACTGGTTCGACCGAGTGAAGTCGAAATTGGAGTTTCGTCGGATCCTGAAAGGAAACGGCCGGGTAGCTATCGTCTGGAATGAAAGGCTCGAAAATGCATCGGAGGTCAACCGGAAGTATGACGACATTCTCCGTCGCATGGCTCCCGAATATTCGAACGTGAGCCACCGCAAAGTGAGTTTAAGAGACATTGAGGGTTTTTTTGTGCCTGGCGAGGTCCAACTTCATACGTTTCCAAATCAGCAGGTCCTCGATCGATGCGGATTTCTCGGCCGTCTCCTTTCCTGTTCGTACGTTCCAAACGTGGGTCAGCCGGGTCACGACGAAATCGTTGACGCGATCAGTGATCTTTTCGACGAGTACGAAATCGAGGGTAAGGTAACCTTTGTGTACGAAACGAAGCTGTATCTTGGACAGTTTATAAGGTAGGGCGCGTTGCAGGTTGATGATGCGCCACCGTCGACGTGGATGCGCTCCCTGTACGGCCCCGCAGATGCGTCGCTTGTCTGGAACGCGTTCCCGCGTAACGGTGGAGGTAGGGACGCGCTCCCACTTGATCCGCGGCGGCACGTCCGATGGTCATGTCCGATGTACCGCCTCCGATGGTAGACGCACTCCGGCGCGTCCGGCGTCGCACATGCGCGTCAACATAAGGAAGAGAGCTTTTCGAAGAAGTTAGGTCTATTGAGGCGAGCATCGGAGCGGCAGAAGTAGCAGAAGTGGTCGAACCAGTTTTGGTGTGGAGAGGCAGCGATGAGGGGAAGCAAGCGGGAAA
>DASZGG010000007.1:0-3247 GCA_035939025.1 Chthoniobacterales bacterium
TCTTGACTTCTGACCCCTTGCCTTTTCAGTTTCGAGAAGAAGTTCACCGGTTGGCTGGAAAAAAAGAAATCTTTTGTGGTCGGCACTTTTTGCTTGATGCAAACACAATATCTAGTGTTCAATGGGCGACGCTTGTGCTACATAATGGGTTGTGAGGTCAGTTATCCCCGGGAAATCACAGGTTAAGCACAGGAATTTGACCAAGAAACGGGCATTTATTAACAAGTTATTAGCAGCGGATTCAGGAAGGCCCTAGATGATTAAATTGAAAACAGGTGTCCGGACCAGTGATTTGAGACCGCGCGGAGGCAGATCGCCAGCGCGGAAGAAGAGCGGATTGAAGTTTCAGCGCTTTTTCAGTCAGGAGGGCGTTTCGCCCTTTGATGAGATCGAATGGGAGCGTCGCACGGCCGAGATCACGGATGACAGCGGGAAGGTGATCTTTCGTCAGGAGGATGTTGAGGTCCCGAAATCCTGGAGTGCGCTGGCGACGAAGATCGCAGTGTCGAAATATTTCTATGGCGACATCGCGAATGGCACGGATCCGCGCAAGGGCGGTCGCGAAAGCTCGGTTCGTCAGTTGGTGCATCGAGTGACGCGAACGATCGCGGATTGGGGGCTGAGAGACGGTTACTTTTCGGAAGATGGCTCTGCGGAGGTCTTCTACAACGATCTTAGCTGGCTCTGCCTGAATCAGCATGGAGCATTCAACAGTCCGGTCTGGTTCAACGTGGGACTGTACCATCAATACGGGATTGGGAGAGGGTGCGGACAAGGGAATTACTTCTTCAATCGTGATGCAGGAGAGGCCGAGCGAGCGCCGACGCAATACGAGTATCCTCAAGCCTCTGCCTGTTTCATCCAGTCGGTGGACGATACCATGGAAGACATCATGCGGTTGGCGACGAGCGAGGCAATGCTTTTTAAATATGGGAGCGGCACGGGCTCCGACCTTTCGACCTTGCGAAGCACGCGTGAAAAGCTGAGTGGCGGCGGTCGTCCGAGTGGCCCGCTCTCGTTCCTCAAGGTGTACGATCAGGTGGCGAACGTTGTGAAGAGTGGCGGCAAGACCAGGCGAGCGGCCAAGATGAACACGCTCAAGGATTGGCATCCGGACATTGAAGAGTTTATCGAAGCGAAAGCTAAGGAAGAAAAGAAGGCCTGGGCGCTGATCGAGCAGGGGTACGACGGCAGTTACAATGGCGAAGCGTATGGCTCGATCATGTACCAGAACGAAAATCTATCAGTTCGGGTGAGTGACGAGTTCATGAACGCGGCGATCGACGGCAAGGAATGGTGGACGCATAAGGTGGTCAGCGGAGAGCCATGCGAGCAAAAGGAAGCGCGCAGTCTGCTCCGAAAGGTCGCCGAAGGAACGCATATCTGCGGTGATCCGGGGATGCAGTTCGACTCGACCATCCACAAATGGCATACCTGCAAAGGAACAGGTCGCCAGAATTCGACGAACCCCTGTTCAGAATACCTGTTCCTGGATAATACCGCCTGCAATCTGGCGTCGCTGAATCTGATGAAGTTTAAGCGACCGGATGGAGCATTCGACGTTGAGAAATTCAAGGCAGCGGTGCGGGTGTTCATCACGGCTCAAGAAATTCTGGTTGATAACGCGAGTTATCCGACAAAGGAGATTGCAGAGAACAGTCATATATTCCGGACCCTGGGCTTGGGCTTCGCGAACCTGGGCGCTCTGGTAATGAGCTACGGGCTAGGGTATGATTCGGATGAAGCGCGAACGTTGGCCGGGTCAATCACTGCCATCATGACCGGTGAAGCCTACGTCCAGAGCGCGCGGACAGCCTCTGAGAAGGGCTCGTTCCCCGGATACCGTAATTCGAGGGCGACGGGATTCACGAAAACGGTTGCAGAAGACAATACGGACTCGATGCAAGAGGTTATCCGATTGCACCGACGACATTGTGACAGGATAGATGATTCGATCGAGTTTGGTTATTTAAAGAAGGCATCGATCGAGATCTGGAAGAGCGCAATTGCGCTCGGAAAAAGGGTTGGGTTCCGGAATGCGCAAGTCAGCGTCCTGGCGCCGACCGGGACGATCGGGTTCCTGATGGACTGCGACACGACAGGGATTGAACCGGACATCGCGTTGGTGAAATACAAGCTTCTTGCTGGGGGAGGCATGCTCAAGATTGTCAACCAGACGGTAAAACCGGCGCTGGAAAAGTTGGGTTATGCTCCGGACCAGATCGAGAAGATTATGGCGCATATTAATGAACATGACACGATCGAAGATGTTCCGGAAAGCAATGGCGTTATCAAGAGCGGGTTGAAGGCGGAAGATCTCCTTGTCTTCGATTGTGCGTTCAAGCCGTTTAAGGGTGAGCGGAGTCTGCATTATCTGGGGCACTTGCGGATGATGGCTGCCTGTCAGCCATTTCTGAGCGGTGCAATCTCTAAGACGGTCAATATGCCGAATGGCGCGACGGTCGACGAGATCATGAACACCTATATTGAAGGCTGGAGACTTGGCCTGAAGGCGGTGGCGATCTATCGCGACGGATCGAAACGCTCCGCTCCGCTTAATACGAAAAAGACAAAGGACATGGGTGCAGAAGAGACACCCGAGGCGGGAATGCTGCGGGGCCGAATAAGGGACCTCGAGAAAGAGGTCGAGACACTTCGCGGAACAGTCGAGCAGCCGTCGCGGAATCGTATGCCGAATACGCGCGTTTCGGTTACCCACAAATTCGAGATCGCCGGTCACGAAGGCTATATAACCGTTGGTTTGTACGAGAACGGTGAGCCTGGAGAGTTGTTTATCCAGATGGCGAAAGAAGGGAGCACAATTGGCGGACTGATGGACACGGTTGCGACCTTGACCTCTCTCTCCTTGCAGTACGGGGTACCTCTCGAGAGCCTGGTAAAGAAGTTTGCTTACCAGCGGTTCGAGCCGAGTGGATTCACTAAGAATCCGGATATCCGCAACGCGACAAGCATTACCGATTACGTATTCCGGTGGCTTGGATGCCAATTCATCAAAGGTTACAAGGAAGCCACGGCACCGAGCCGATCGCAGCCTGATTTGCCAATGAAAGAGATCGCCGAGATTGAGAAAAAGGCGATCAATCGCCCGGTTGCGGAGCTGCCGAGAACGGCTGAGAAGGAGATCATCGATGTAATCACGAGCCGTTCTAATTCGGAGGGGACACCGGGTCATGCCACGAATGGCTTATCAAAGACTCACGCAGAGAGGGTTCGTGAGGCTTTGGGA
>DASZGG010000008.1:0-2310 GCA_035939025.1 Chthoniobacterales bacterium
GGATCTGCCACATCTCCGGCGGCGAACACTCCGGGCAGGCTCGTTTGGGTGCCTCTCCTCTTGATCAGGTAGCCGTTGGAATCCATTTCGATTTTTCCTTTAAATGGGCCCGTGTTAGGCGTATGGCCGATGGCGACGAAAACGCATTTCACCTGCAGATTAGACAACGCGCCGGTTTCGACATTCTGGAGCTCGACGGCTTCTATTTCGCCCTTCTGATCGGGGATGTAGCGAGCCACTACCGTGTTCCAGATCGGTGTGATCTTGCGATGACTCAGGGCCCGCTCGACCATGATTTTAGTCGCCCGCAATGTATCGCGCCGATGGATAAGGAATACCTCGGAAGCAAAGCGGGTGAGAAAGATTGCTTCTTCCGTAGCGGTGTCGCCCCCGCCGATAACGCATACCGGCACGTTGCGGTAGAAGGCGCCGTCGCAGGTGGCGCAGGAGGTCAAACCGTGCCCCTTCAGTTTGCACTCGTGTTCTAGTCCGAGCCACTTCGCGGAGGCGCCGCTCGCAATGATCACGGTACTCGCATCGATCCACTCGCCATCGATGTCGAGACTATAGTAGCTATCCCTGATCTCGAATCCCCGCACCTCAGCATATCGAAATTCAGCACCGAATTTCTCAGCTTGCCGGTGCATGTTCATGATTAGTTGCGGACCATCGATGCCTTCGGGAAATCCTGGAAAGTTTTCGACCAAGGTTGTCGTGGTGAGTTGGCCGCCTGGCTCGCGACCTTCCAGAACGAGCGGACTCAGGTTGGCACGAGCGGCGTAGATTGCAGCCGTCAGACCTGCACAACCGGTACCGACAATGATCACTTTCTCCATGAAATTGGTTACCTGCCAATTAAAGTTCGGACTCGGCAAAGTCAATACGGGGCGGCCTTTTTCGGCGGATTGCAGGCAACGACGTAAGCGAAGGCTCCAGCCTTTGCCTAGATAATGAAGAGCAAAAGCTGGAGCTTTCGCTTACGTTGTATACTTTCGGAAATGTTCACCGGAATTGTCGAAGCGGTTGGGGAGGTCACAGCAATAGCTGAATCCACTCCAGACACTTACCGCCTTGAGATCCGAACGCCACTCGCTTCGGAACTGAAGATCGGCGATAGCTTGGCCAATAACGGCGTTTGCCTGACGGTTATTTCGCAAACTGCCCTCGCGGTAGGGTTCGATCTGCTGGCTGAAACTGTCCTCCGAAGCAACCTTGAAGATTTGAAAATCGGAGATCTGGTCAATCTCGAGCGGCCGATGGCAGCGTCGAGCCGGTTTGATGGCCACATTGTGCAAGGTCATGTTGATACCACTGCGAAGCTGCTGACCATCGAAGAGGTCGGACAGGACCATCGGATCGAGGTTGAGTTGCCGGTGGCTTTCCAACAATACGTCGTTTTTAAAGGATCGATCGCCGTAAACGGCATCAGTCTTACCGTCGCGGAACTGCACGCCGATCGTTTTGCAATCTGGATCATACCTCATACCTGGAAAATGACGAATCTGCACCGCCTCAAACCGGGCGATGGGATGAATCTCGAATTCGACGTGATCGCCAAATACGTCGAGCGGATGATTGCAGGAGGGCAGAAATAGATAGAATTCAAGAAGCCAAGAAGCCAAGGATTCAAGAAGGGTGCGTTGCGAAACTCGGCGCGAGGCTATTCGTTCTTCTTGGCTTCTTGAATTCTCGGCTTCTTGAATTCTTGACTTGTTGCCCCCTTCACTCCGGTGAGACTTTCGCGCGCGTTTGCTTGATTTCGGCCCGACGTTCTTTCGATTTACGGATTTCCCGCCGGAGAGATCTTGGGCGTCGAGAGTTCTGGCGCCGTTTTCGTTCGCTCTCGGCCCGGCGCTCGGTCATTTCCCGCTTCCGCTTTTGGTCGATCAAAGTCATTAGACGATGCACGGCTAGCTGGCGATTCCGGTACTGGGACCGCGTGTCCTGGACTGTCAGCGAGATGCCCGAAGGCAAATGAACCAACGTGACGGCGGTAGATACCTTGTTCACGTGCTGGCCGCCCGGTCCCCCCGCGCGTGAAAAGATTTCTTCGAACTCTTCCAGGCGCAGGCCGAGACGTCGCATGCGTTCGGCTGAAGCTGGATCCGGGCTGAGCACGCGGGAGCTTAGCGCAGGGAGTTCAAAGTTCAACTTTCACCGCCGCTCGTCACTTCCCGATTGACGGTTATTCCGACCCCGCCATATGTTTCAGCCGCGCCCGGCGTCCCAGGCTCTGCGAGGAATCCCCTCTGAAATGAATATCCACGAATATCAGGCAAAGCAGCTATTTGAACGGTTCAATGTCGCGAC
>DASZGG010000009.1:0-6014 GCA_035939025.1 Chthoniobacterales bacterium
AGATTGGCCGAGATTCTTACGGCGGCGGGAAAGATTTCTGACGCTAGCCGCCATGAATTTCTCCTCATGAGCGATGTCATGGGCCTGACGATGGTGGTGGACTATAACACGAACCAGAAACCAGACGGCGCATTTGAGAGCAGTGTGCTCGGCCCATTTTACCGGGCCGATGCTCCCTGGATTGAAATCGGCGGCGATATCTGCCGCCAGAAAGATGCCGGCACTCCCACCTTCGTCTCTGGCCGAATCCGGTCAATCGACGGAACTCCTATCCCGGGGGCGGTACTGGATATCTGGCAGGTTCCGGCCAATGGCAAGTATGAGAATACCGATCCGTCGCAGGTGGAGTTTAATTGTCGAGGTCGGTTGCGTGCCGCGGACGACGGAAGTTATCGGTTTTGGACGGTGAAACCTGTGCCCTATCCGATTCCCAAAGATGGCCCCGCCGGCCTGATTCTGGATGCGGCAAAACGGCACAACATGCGAGCTGCCCACATTCACGTGATCGTAGAGGCACGCGGCTACGAAAAGGTCATCAGCGAATTATTCGTAAGTGGTGATCCTTACATTAACAGCGATGCAGTATTTGGGGTGAAGGATTCCCTGACGGTCGACTTTGTCTTGCATGAATCAACCGATGATACGGAAAAATACGGACGCCCCGTCCCGTTCTACACAGTCGACTATGATTTCGTTCTGATACCCGGTGAAACTCAAGACGAACTCAGGTTTTCGGCCGGACGAGCATAAATCGGCTACACAGTGTCCTATCCCCGAAATAGCATGCCTTTCGTTGCGATCAAAATGGGCCGTCGGCTGAGGAAGCGTGTCGGCGGGTCGGCGTATTGGCGTATCGGCGTCTGGGGAAGTCAGACTGCTTTTCGACACGGCTATAATGATCAGGAGGTCTTGACGGAGTTGATGATGCTTTGCAAACGCCGACACGCCGACACACCGATACGCCCATACGTTTCCCCTAGCCGGCCCATTTTCATCGCAACCCTCCGGGCCGCGGCCAGTTGGCTGTTTTTCCGCGTTGCTCGCTCCTTACGTATCAATCTAGATATGCTCGTCGCTCGCGCCTTGAAAAACAGCCAACTGACCTGCGGCGAAAGGCATGTTATTTCGGGGACAGGACACTAGAATGGCAAAAATCCTTCCACTCTCAGAAGCGGTTGCCGAACTGGTTCACGATGGCGATCACGTTGCCTGCGAAGGGTTCACTCATCTCATTCCGTTCGCAGCGGGCCACGAGATTATCCGACAGCGGAAAAAGAGTCTGACGCTTATTCGAATGACGCCCGATCTCATCTACGATCAGATGATCGGTATGGGCATAGCTTCAAAGTTGGTTTTCTCGTGGGGCGGCAATCCCGGCGTTGGATCGCTCCATCGCCTACGGGACGCGGTCGAACGGCAATGGCCATCACCGTTGGAAATCGAAGAGTTTAGTCACGCCGGGATGGTACAGGCCTACAGCGCGGGAGCCGCCGGACTACCATTCGGGATCTTGCGTGGATTCACTGGAACCGATCTGCCGAAGGTGAATGGAAAAATCAAAGCGATCACCTGTCCATTTACCGGAGAGCTGTTGGCCGCAGTTCCGGCCATTCGTCCCGATGTCGCGGTCATTCACGCTCAGAAGGCGGACCGGAAGGGAAATGTCCTGATTTGGGGCATCGTTGGTGTGCAGAAAGAAATCGTGCTCGCGGCAAGAAGGTCGATTGTGACGGTTGAAGAAATCGTGGAGCGACTCGATCCCACGCCCAACGCCTGCGTCCTTCCCAGCTGGGTCGTGTCGGCTGTATGTCTAACTCCCGGCGGCGCTTATCCGTCCTATGCGGAAGGATACTACGACCGAGATAACAAGTTTTATCAGGCATGGGACGAGATCAGCCGGTCGCGGGAGGAGTTTCTCGCCTGGATGCAGACTAACGTCACCAACGGAGCGGAAGATTTTAGGCTCAGGTTTCCTGTGAACAAGGAAGAGGTTGCATGACCATGGACTATTCCGCAGACGAGATGATGACTGTCTCAGCGGCACGGATGCTGCAAAATGGCGCGGTCTGTTTTGTCGGGATCGGGTTGCCATCAAAGGCAGCCAACCTTGCGCGGCTCATCCACGCGCCTGAGATCATTCTGATCTACGAGTCGGGCCCGATTGGAGCCAAGCCGACATTTCTGCCGCTTTCCATCGGGGACGGCCAGCTCTCGACGACAGCCGACACCACCGTATCGACCAGCGAGATTTTTACCTTCTGGCTCCAGGGCGGCAGGATTGATGTCGGTTTTCTCGGCGCGGCGCAGATCGATCGTTTTGCAAATATTAACACGACAGTGATCGGATCCTATGAGCGCCCTACCGTCCGATTGCCTGGAGCGGGTGGTGCTCCGGAAATTGCCGGCTCTGCCGGCGAGGTATTGATCATCCTGCGTCAGACGCGCAAAACGTTCGTGAGCCAATTGGATTTCACGACGTCGGTCGGTCATGGCAATGGCGGCGACTACCGAACGCAGATCGGTTTGATCGGTGCCGGTCCTGTCGCCGTAATTACTGATCTCGGCATTCTGCGGCCGGATCATGTTTCAAGGGAATTAACTCTGACCAGCATACACTCAGGCGTGACGCTCGATGAGGTGCTGGCGGCGACGAGTTGGGACCTAAAGGTGGCGTCGAATCTGGAAATCACTCCAGCTCCAACCTCAGAGGAACTATCGATGTTGCGCGAGCTTGAACGGCGGACCGCGAGGGCGCATGACCTTAAAGCTACCTAAAGTTTTCCGTCCTAAATGGGAGCAGCTTTTCTACAACTAAGCATTTGCTAAGTCCCAACTGTTAAGATTGAGGCCCCGTGAAAAATTAACCCCCTGACTAAAATGACTAACATCGAGCCCGTTACATCATCCGGAAAGACGTCAGTACCGTTAACCGGGAGTGAATATCTTGAGAGTCTAAATGACGGCCGAGAGGTCTGGATTTACGGCGAAAAGGTCAAGGATGTTACCAAACATCCAGCGTTCCGCAACTCCTCTCGGATGATTGCCCGGCTTTATGATGCCCTTCATGATCCGTCCAAAAAGGATGTATTGACCATGCCGACCGACGATGGAGGATTTACCCACCGATTCTATCGCGCGCCGCGAGACGCGGAAGAACAGCTAGCAAGTCGGGATGCCATCGCTCAATGGGCTCGAACCACGTACGGCTGGATGGGCCGATCGCCCGATTACAAAGCCGCCTTTCTGGCGACACTTGGGGCAAATAACGATTTCTACAAGCCGTTCCATGAGAACGCTAAACGATGGTATTACAAAGCGCAGGAAAGAACCTATTTCCTTAACCATGCCATCATTCATCCCCCGGTCGATCGAGACAAGGCACCAGATGAAGTGGGCGATGTCTACGTCCATGTCGACGAAGAAAGAGACGATGGACTAATTGTCAGCGGTGCGAAAGTCGTGGCTACCGGATCGGCGCTCACGCACTACACTTTTGTTGCCCACCACGGAGCGGTTCCTCTGCAGACCAAAAAGTTTGCCATTGTTTTTGCCATCCCCAGCAATGCCTCGGGATTAAAATTCATTTGTCGCGGCTCCTATGAATTCACGGCCAACGTCGTAGGAAGTCCGTTTGATTACCCGCTCTCCAGCCGGTTGGACGAAAACGATGCGATTCTCATTCTGGACCGAGCATTCGTCCCGTGGGAAGACGTGTTTATCTACGGAGATGTGGAGACAGCTAACAATTTCTTTCCCAAGACTGGTTTCATTCCGCGGTTTTGCCTGCATGGATGCACACGTTTAGCGGTCAAGCTGGATTTCATTACCGGACTTTTACTGAAAGCTGTAGAGGCCACCGGTTCCAAAGACTACCGCAGCGTCCAATCGAACATTGGTGAGGTCATCGCCTGGCGAAACTGTTTCTGGGGTTTGAGCGAAGCCATGGCACGCAATGCGAAACCGTGGACAGAGGGAACTGTGTTGCCAGATACATCAGCTGCTCAAGCATACCAGATTCTCTCGACGGAGGCTTATCCCGCGATCAGACATCTCGTGGAAAAAACCGTGGCAAGCGGCCTGATCTATCTGAATTCACACGCCGTAGACTTCAAAGTGCCTGAGCTCCGTGCGTACCTCGATCGCTTCGTCCGCGGATCAAATGGGTATTCTTCAGAGCAGAGGGTGAAACTAATGAAGTTGTTGTGGGACGCGGTTGGAAGCGAGTTCGGTTCCCGTCACCAACTCTACGAGGTGAATTACACGGGCAACCATGAAGATATTCGCCGGCAGGCTCTTTCCTATGCGAACGCTAGCGGCCTGGCCGATGAATGGAAGGCGTTTGCTGAATCGGCCATGGCTGAATACGACGTGGATGGCTGGACGGTCTCCGACCTGATCACTCCAACCGATGTCAACGTTATTGGGAAACATAGTCGGTAGTTCAACTGCGGATACGGGGTCCACAGACCTCGGGTAACGAAATGTCGATTTGAGCTTGCCTTTGGATATGTCTCACCTGGAATCAATTGTTCCGCCATTGTTCAAAAAGACCTTGGGTCAATGGGCTAGCGGTGTGACAGTGATCACCACGCTGCGAGAAGGGAATCCTCATGGAATGACGGCCAGCTCGTTCAGCTCTCTTTCGCTGGAACCTCCCCTGGTTTTGGTTTCAGTGGATCAGCGAGCTCGATTACATCAGTTACTGCCTCAAACGGGTCGATATGGAGTCAGCATTCTCGCTAAAGGCCAAGACGCTCTTTCGACGCACTTTGCTGGGCGCGCTGGCGACAACTTGCGAATTCCTTGGATAGAGGCAGAGGGCTTGCCGTTTATCGACGGTGCGCTGGCTCATCTTGCGTGCGATGTGGTTAACGCTGTTCCTTGCGGGGATCACATCATCTATATCGGACTTATAACCCATGCACAAGTGTGGTCAGACCGTGAGCCCCTGCTATACCACAGCGGGAAGTATGCGACTCTGAGCGTTCTTAAGTGATGAGTAAAACTGCTCTGCTCATCAGTGAATGCGAGAAGACACACGAGTCGGTATCCGCGGCTAATAGCTAAATGAGTAAGACAAAATGAACGAAGCTTTTATTTGTGATGCTGTTCGCACTCCGTTTGGCCGATACGGTGGCGCGTTATCTCCTGTCAGAGCTGATGACTTGGCCGCACTGCCGATTCGGGCGCTCATTGAGCGAAATTCTGCCGTAGACTGGTCGGCGGTCGATGATGTGATTTACGGTTGTGCTAACCAGGCGGGTGAAGACAACCGGAACGTGGGGCGAATGGCTCTCCTTTTGGCCGGTTTGCCTGAACGGATACCGGGGACAACGATCAATCGTTTGTGTGGTTCAAGTCTGGACGCGGTTGCCACCGCTTCTCGGGCTATTAAATCCGGAGAAATCGATTTGATGATCGCGGGCGGCGTCGAAAGTATGTCGCGCGCCCCGTTTGTCCTGGCCAAAGCTGACACCGCGTTTAGCCGGAACGCTGCATTGTATGACACGACTCTTGGCTGGCGTTTCGTTAATCCCGTAATGGAGAAACACTACGGAATCGACTCGATGCCTGAAACAGCGGAAAATGTCGCATCGCAATTCAACATTGCTCGGAAGGATCAAGACGCCTTTGCTCTGAGAAGTCAGCAGAGATGGGCCGAAGCAAACCGCACAGGATTCTTCAAGGGGGAGATTGTGCCAGTCGCGGTATCGCAGAAGAAAGGCGATCAACAGCTCACTGATACGGATGAGCAACCTCGACCGGAAACAACCATCGAAGCTCTCTCCCGGCTCAGGAGTATCGTCCGGCCAGACGGCACGGTCACGGCCGGTAATGCCTCCGGAATCAATGACGGAGCTGGGGCGCTCTTACTCGCCTCAGAGAGCGCGCTTAAGCGTCATGGGCTGAATCCACGGGCCCGCGTGCTGGGCGCTACGGCAGTCGGCGTCGCCCCGCGAATCATGGGGTTTGCTCCAGCTCTGGCCACTCGCAGGATTCTCGAAAAGACCGGA
>DASZGG010000010.1:0-12717 GCA_035939025.1 Chthoniobacterales bacterium
ACGGGAATTTTGCTCGTTCGCTCGCCAAAAACTTTTCTTATGCAGAACGCTTCATTGGCATCGTTCAGTTGTGTCGAACTCGCATGAGCATTGATGTAATCGATCTGGTCAGCGTTCAGCTTCGCGTATTTCAGCGCATCACTGATCGCACGAATGCAGGATTCACCGGTGGGCAGAGGCGTTGTCATGTGGAAAGCGTCGTTGTTCAGACTGTAGCCGGTGACTTCCGCATAGATATTCGCGTCACGTGCCTTCGCATGTTCATACTCTTCGAGTACAAGGCTAGCCGCGCCTTCGCCCATGACGAATCCGTCACGATCCTGGTCGAACGGACGGCAAGCAACCGAAGGATGCGACCGGCTCATCGTTCGGATAAATGCGAAGGCTCCGTAGGTCAGCGGGCTCAAGGGAGCTTCGGCCGCCCCTGCGACAATGACATCGGCCCAACCTTCGCGGATGTATCTGAGCGCCTCCCCAATTGCCACATTGCCGCTCGCGCAACTATTTGAGTTGGTGGTTCCTACCCCGCGAAATCCGAACTCAATGGCCGTGTTACAATGGGCTGAGCCGCCAAAGACCTGCAAGGCCAAGGTCTGATGGACCGACTTGGGACCGCCGTGGACGAAAGCCTTGTGCTGACCTTCGGCATTCGCGACGCCGCCAAGCGCGGTTCCGAAGCTCACGCCGACGCGATTCTGCGGAGTGTCTGGGGAATACTCTAATCCGCTATCTTCAAGTGCGAGCTTGACCGACGCTACCGAGAATTGTGCGTAGCGATCCAATCGCTTCAAACGGTGAGGTGGAAAAATATTCTCCGGACACCAATCCAAGATCTCGCCTGCGCTGGTCGCTTTGAATATCGAGGCATCAAAGGTCGAGACCGGACCTATTCCTGATTTCTTATTCTTGATCGCCTCCCAGAACGCTTGCTTCCCAATCCCGATTGCAGTGATGGGGCCGACTCCTGTGATAACAACTCGCCTCATTTTTTTTCTACGTGGGCCTTCATGTGCCGCAATGTTTGATTGGCAATGGATTTGATGAAAAAGCCGCAGATGATTCGTTCAGCCAGGGGAGCGAGAAGAGGCACTCGGAAAGAAAAATCATGGACAATTTCCACATGTACCCCGGAAGATTGCCGGCGGAATCTCCAGATGACGTTCATACCTTTCGTCCAGGCCTTAAGATGTTTGAAACGGATTTCGCGATGCTCGCGATCGATGATCTGTTCAGACACCCAGGCAATTGGAATGAAGCCGCGGTAAGCCGCCATTTTTACCCGGTTCCTGACTGGAGCTCTCTCGTAATAATGTATGTAGCGATAATGAGGCAGAAACGTCGGCCAGCGTTCGAGGTTGGCGGCGGCCTCGAAAATTGCCTCTTCAGAGGCGTTCATGATGATCGCATTTGTCTGGTGCGTCACGGTCGATTTGCCAGGTAATGAAGATAACATTCGGTCACTTCGACTTTCATCGACGCGAGTTGAAAAATTCGACTCGAGGGAAGGAATGTTCCGGGCGTCCCAAGAATGCCCGGAGCGCCGGCTCCGCCGAAAAGGATGGGAGCTATAGTTACAAATAGTTCGTCGATTGCATCGATTTCAGCCAGGCCTTTCGCCAAAAGCGGTCCTCCCTCACAGACTAGAGTCTCGACATGGTGCGTTTCACACAGATCGTTCAAGACATCATGGAGGCTCAGGCGATCATGATCGGTGAGATGCAAGGTGGTTCTGCACTGAAGTGCCGTTTGAGTGAATTTCGGCATACGCGTCGTCGAATAGATCACAATTGGAGAAAAGCGGTGGTTAAAAATATTCAAATCGGTGGAGAGATTGCCTGAGTTTGAGATGACGACGCGAAGCGGATATTCGCTCTGACCCCGCTCGACCCGGGCCAGTCGGAGGTCCTCGTCTGGCAAGCCCATTGACATGTTATCGGTTTGGACCGTGTTCCGCCCGACCAGCAAGGCGTCGCCGAGCGAACGGATTTCAAGCAGGCGGCGCTTATCGTAGCTCGAGGTAAAGAGTGATGGAGTCACTTTTGCCGGTGACACTTTGCCGTCGATCGTTATAGCAAAGTTCACAATAATTCGAGGCCGCTGCATAAGATTAATACTCTTCTCAAGACAAGTTTATTCCCCTCGCTGGGTCCACTGTAAGCGAAGGCTCCAGCCTTTGCCTCCCGGAAAGACAGGGGTGAAAGGTGAGAGGTGAGAAGTGAGAGGTGGAACGGCGAACACTGCGCCGTTGCGCCTTCGCAATCCTTTTCTCCTTTTCTTTTCTATTTTCGCGTCATTTCGCGTGTTTCGCGGGCAATCTTCTTCTCTTCGTTCACGGGCTTTGAAAGAGAGGCAAAGGCTGGAGCCTTTGCTTACGGGAATCTCTGTATCCAATGGTCCAATGCGGCGACGATATCGTCTTTGGATGCTTGGGGGCTCAACTCCCAAACCATCGGTGGCTCGAAGGGGATAGATCCGATCAGGGCTGCAAAATCGATCATTCCGCTGAATGGCACCTGATGATCGAGATAAGGGAAACTGACGTCATGAACGTGGCACCCAATAATTCGATGGGCCATTTCTGTCAGCCACTCGGCATGGTCGATAAAAGTTAAATTGTGGCGAATCTGGGCATGGCCAAAATCATGCCAGTAACCGAGCGAGCCGTCTGTAATCTCGGCAAACAAACGACGAAACTCTCGTTCGGATGGAAAAGTCTCGATCCCGATGCGGTTTTCGATGCCCAGTTTAACGCCTGCAGCTTTCGCGTGGGCAAGCACCGGTTGCAGCCATTCGCCCACAAGATTGTAAATCGGAATCGCTTCTCGCTTCCGGATTGCGTCCAGTTTGATGGCGACAAAAGAGCGATCGAGATATCGGCCTGAAGCGATGCACCGGAATAGCCGCTCGGTGTAAGCAGGCGTCATCACGGAGCCCAAATGCATCACCACACGTTCGACCCCAAGCCTATTCGCATGGTCTATGGTACTCAGGGTGTAGCGGAATGCACGGTCTCGTTCATCCGAGTCAGGTGAGGTACACTGGTAACAGTCGGGTGCGGGATGCGAAATCTCGATGGGAAGGGGACAGAAGTTGTGGAGGCTTGTCACGGTCATAGGGTGTTCAGCGAGGAACCGCTCAATACCTTCCCACAGCGAGAGTCGTATTCCGTGGCTGAGTTCGACGTGGTCGAACCCAAGCCGAAAAATTTCGCTCAACATTTCGTCGCCCTTCGTGTGACGGCTCGAATTCCAACAGGTCGAGAAGGCTAGCTGCATGAAACGGACGCGCTGCCGCGTTTATGGTGCTTACCATAGAACTAGTACCCGCGAAAGGCGCCGTAAGCGAAGGCTCCAGCCTTTGCATCCTGAATGAGGCCCGCGACCAGGGGTAAGAGGTGAAAGGTGAGAGGTGAGAGGCGGAACGATGAATTCTCCTCTCAATTTCGCGTGTTTCGCGGGCAGCTCTTTTTCTCTTCGCTTCGCGGGGCCTTTCCAGGAGGCAAAGGCTGGAGCCTTCGCTTACGGCGCGGACGCGCAGGAGCGCGTCTTTAACTTGCCCAGGTGATCAACCTCAATTCGTGGTCTTGAACCAGGTGGGGATGCGTAGGAATGACACGCACACTGAATCCGTAGCTCCCGCTTTCCGAGGCAGGAATCACTCCGCTAAATCGATAAGCTCCGTCGTATCCGCCTTTGTCAACGTCCAAGAGATCTACGGTGTGAGGATTACGAAGTGTTCCATCGTTCGATTCACCGATGTACGCCTGTACTCGAACGTGTGCGGGTTTTACCGGTCCGAGGAAGACCCGAGCGACAATCTCCAATTTGTCGCCCACGAACATGGAAGCTCGACCCGCTTGAGATGTCTCTACCGATTCGATGCGGACATGCGGCCAATCGACGCGTGTACTGTGTTTCCACTTCGCCAGGTCGAGGGCGGCCTTGCAATTGTTTGCGCTGAGCGCCTTAAAGCCCGCCGCGGCCGGTTCATAGAGTCGTTCAGTGTATTCCTTGACCATTCTGTGGGTATTAAAGACCGGGGTGACGCTTCGCATCGACTCGCGCATAAGCTGAATCCAGGCGATCGGAATCCGGCCGTCAGGTTTGGCGTAGTAAAGCGGAACAATCTGATTTTCCAGGATGTTGAACAAGCTTTCGGCATCGACTTCGTTTTGAAAGTCCGGAGTGCCATCGGTGATTTCCGGCCCGATCGCCCAGCCGTTCTTGCCGTTGTATCCCTCACACCACCAGCCGTCTAAGACGCTCAGATTCATACCGCCATTTGGCGGCAATTTCATGCCGCTGGTTCCGCTTGCTTCGAGGGGGCGAAGCGGATTATTCAGCCAGAGATCGACTCCTTGATACAACCTCCGTCCAATGTAAGTATCATAGTCTTCTACGAAAACGACGGAGTGTTCGAGCCCGGCTTCGCGCGATTTGTTGTAAACATCCTGGATAAATCGCTTCCCCGGTTCATCCTTCGGGTGAGACTTCCCTGCGAATATGAATTGGACGGGACGTTCGGTATTTTGCACCAGACGTAAGAGCCTTTCCTTCTGACTGAAGAGGAGAGTCCCGCGCTTGTAGGTAGCAAAACGACGAGCAAAACCGATCGTCAATACCTCCGGGTTCAGAATACTGTTGATCTTTCGCAGTTGCCCGGGTGATTCGCCGAGGCGGACGCGTTGCTGCCGCAACCTGTCGCGAATGAAATCGATCAGTCGCGCCTTCAGCAAATGATGGGTTTCCCATAACACGTCGTCCGGAATATCGATCACCCTTCGCCAATATTCAGGATCGGTGAGATGTTCCTCCCAATCCGAACCAAGGTACTTGGCGTAGATGCGGTGAAATTCGGGTGCTGTCCACGTTTTAGTATGGACGCCGTTTGTAATGCTGGTGATGGGTACTTCCGAAATGGGGACTCCCGCCCAGACGTCTTGCCATAGGCCTCGACTCACCTCGCCGTGAAGCTTGCTCACACCGTTAGCGTGGCGGCTTACGCGGAGCGCGAGAATAGTCATACTGAACGTGTCGGCAACGTTAACCATCGCTTGCCCGAGTCGGAACAAATCGTCGAAACTGATCCGGAAATCTTCCGCATATCGGGAGAAATGCCGAACCATCATTTCGCGCGGAAAAGCGTCGTTTCCGGCAGGCACTGGAGTGTGAGTGGTAAAAACGTTGGAAGAAGCAACTACCTGCAGGGCCGTGTAATATTCCAAGCCCTTATCCTGGACATATTGGCGTATTCTTTCGAGTGAGAGAAACGCAGAGTGGCCCTCGTTCATGTGGTAGACTTCCGGATGGATGCCGAGGGCGTCCAAGGCTCTTACGCCGCCTATCCCGAGGACGATCTCTTGCCGTATCCGCATCTCCAAATCACCGCCGTAAAGCTGCTCTGTGATCAGGCGGTCTTCGGGTGAATTCTGCTGGATATCCGTATCGAGCAGATAGAGTTTGATCCGGCCGATCTGCAACTCCCAGACCTTCGCCGCTATGCTCCTGCCAAGAATGGTGACATAGACGTGAAGTGGCTGATCAGCTACTTTGGCTTCGCGCAGCGGCAGATGATTGAAATTCTGGTTCAGGCTCACAGCCTCCTGCCAACCATCCTTGTTGATTTGTTGCTTGAAGTAACCGTGGCGGTACAACAGCGTCACCGCGCAGAAATCGAGGTCAAGGTCGCTCGCCGACTTGCAGTGGTCGCCGGAAAGAATTCCGAGACCGCCTGAATAATTCGGTACGGATTCGTGGAATCCGAACTCCGCCGAAAAATAGGCGACGCGCGGTGCGGTCGCTCGGAGTTTGCCATAAGTGTCGGTCCGTCCCATGTACGCATTGAATTTTTGGTACACAGCCTGCATTTCGCGGATGTAATCGTCGTCCGCTGCGATCTCCAGCAGACGAGCCTGGCGCGAAAGTTGCAACATCCGGATCGGATTGTGGTTGGTTCTGTCCCAGAGTTGCGTGTCTAAATGCCGAAAAAGGCGGCGCGCATCGGGCTCCCAGGTCCACCACAGATTGTGCGCCATCTCCCGGAGCGGTTCCAGGATTTCCGGTAATCGAGGTGATACATTGAACGTTTGTACGGATTGCATCGTTTTCTTTCTTGAATTCTCTCCTTCAAGCCTCCCTCTTCTGACGACGGAGTTTCCGATAGCACAACCTGTGCTTACCAGAGTTGCAAGCTATTAACTAAAGAAACCAAGGGACGGAGAGCGTTCGGCGTTTGGCGTTCGGCGTTCGGCGACACGCGCCTCGCTGTGGTTCGTTGACCTCCAGTTTCTCTCGCTACATAGTGGTTGATACGCAATGAAATATCGCACTTATCGAAATACCGATCTTACCGTGAGTGAGGTTGGGTTTGGCATGTGGACGGTGTCTACAGGATGGTGGGGCAACTTCACTGAGCAAGAAGCTGTCAATCTAATGCGAAAAGCCTTCGATCTCGGAATAACGCTCTACGATGCGGCCGACACATACGGGAACGGCCTGAGCGAAGAATTGATCGCTAAGGCTTTTTTGCGCCAGCGTGATCAAATTGTGATAGCGACAAAGATTGGATACGATTTTGTGCATCACGGGAACGAACGGCGCGGGCAACGCGAGATTCCTCAGGATTTTTCGCCGGAGTCAATGGTGCGTGCCACCGAATCTGCCTTGAAACGGCTCAAAACAAATCGGATCGACCTTTTGCAACTTCACAATATCCGTATGGAGCAGGTGAGCGACGACAGTGTCTGGGAAACGCTCGAGAAGCTGCGTGACCGAGGCTTGGTTCGGTACTACGGAATCGCGCTTGGGCCTGCCATTGGGTGGCAGTACGAAGGGATCAACTGCATCAAGGAGCGGACCGTGACGAGCGTCCAGCACATCTACAACGTGCTTGAGCAACATCCGGGTGCGGTTATTCAGAACGCTGCGACCGCGTCCGGGAGGGACACGATGTTCCTCATCCGTGTCCCACATTCGTCCGGAATGCTCGAAGGGCATTACACGGCAGACACCAAGTTTCCGCCGAACGATCATCGAAGCCATCGTCCTCGCGCCTGGCTGCTTAACGGTGTCAGAAAAGTGGAACAACTCCGGTTCCTGGAAAGGTCGAACCGAACCTTGGGTCAGGCAGCTTTGCTTTGGTTGCTAAAGGATCAGCGGGTGGCTTCAACGCTGCCGAACATTTACGACGAAAAGCAGCTGGCCGAATTCGCGGCGAGTTCGGAATGCCCGGAGCTGACGGACGATGAGATGGAAAGGATCGCGGCATTGTATGAGACTAATTTCGGCATCCTGGATGACGAGCCGCCTAAGTTCAAGGGTACCATGGAACTGGCGGGGGAGGCGGGTCGGCGTATGGGCGTGTAGGCGTATCGGCGGGACGCGCTCCCGTGCGATCCGGGGTCGCACGTCTTGGAGACGCGTTCTCGGCCGTACGGGCGTAACGGCGGGTCGGCGAATGCGTGTTTCGCGGGCCTCTATCTTATCCCGGAAGGAGACCGCCCACGGCGCTTAGTTAGCGAAGACGCCTATACGCCGATCCGTCTCGCCCGGATGCGCGAGAGCGAATCTACGAGATTCGCTACCAATTATTCTTTCCGTCTTGTGTCGATGCAGATTGTGACTGGCCCATCGTTGACCAGATCAATTTTCATGTGCGCACCGAAAACGCCTCGGCGCACCGGCTTGGCGGATTCTGTCTCGAGTTGTTGACAGAATTCTTCGTAACGCTGGACGGCTACCTCAGGAGCAGCCGCGGAAATAAACGATGGGCGGTTGCCTTTCCGAGTGCTGGCTAACAACGTGAATTGACTCACGACCAGGAGTTCTCCGGTGATATCCTGGATGGAGCGGTTCATCGCGCCGTTTTCGTCCTGAAAGATGCGCAACCGTGCAATCTTACTCGCTAACCAGGTGACGTCTTCCCGGATATCGGTCGATGCAATGCCGAGGAAAACCAGGAGCCCTTGATCGATTTGACTAACAATCTTTCGTTCGACCTCAACAGAGGCTCGATTGACGCGTTGGATAACGGCGCGCATTGCACATCAAGCAGTCAAGCAGGCTAGGAGTCAAGGACTGAAGAAACCGCCGGAGGTGCAACCCACGCGGCCTCAAAGAGGTCGAGGACGAGAACGACGACGAGGACGAGGACGATTGGGGAAGCGGAGAACGAGAACTAAGACCCAGCATTGCGGCTATCGTTTGTATCAAAGCGACCAATCAATCGGGCCAGCATTGCTACAACACGCCCGAGCATTTCCTTAAAACTGTCTGTAAATAGAGAATTTTAACTGGATGGCTTTCCTGCTTGCTTCCTCCGTTTCCCTAATCGTCCTCGTCCTCGTCGTCGTTCTCGTCCTCGACCTCTTTGCACGCGAGCGGTACTAGCCGGTTGGCCCTACCTCGAACTCGAACTCGTCCTCTATCTTTTCATCGCGGGCGTAGAGCGGTTTTGGCATCGAAAAACACGTATTCCTATAGATCCGGCGCCGCAAGTCCATGAAGGCCGTACTTTGAACCTTCGCGGTTCCAGTGTAGCTTGCGTGTACTTATTGATGGATTTGATCACTGTTTTAGTTCTCGCTCTACTGGTCGGCGCAAGTGTCGCGATTTACCTTCGGATTTTCAGATTTATCTATGTCTCGGGTGGGGGAAAAGTCGTCGCGGACCGTTTCACACGAGCTGACGGTTACCTGGCGCTTGGCTGCTTGACTGTATTCGCCCTTCAGTGTCTACAAAATCTGCAGGCGAAAGATCGCGCCCTCCCCACGACAATTGATACGAATTTATTAGTTGTTGTGCAGCTGGGGTTCTGGATCTTTCTCATTGGAACGATTCTATTATCTTTCCTCTTCCGTGGCATGCGTCCGAGTGAGCTTTTTGGGTTCGATCGCCTGGGTTTTTTCAAGATTTTCCTTTGGGGCGCAGGGTTGCTACTCGTGGCATTTCCATTGATTCTGGCGAGTAGCGCGGTGATCTCGAGCCTGATGCACACCGATCCGCAAAAGGATTCCCAGCCCGTTATGCAGCTGTTTGAGCATGTGGCGGAACCAAGCAAAAAGATTCCAATTATTTTGTTGGCTGTGGTCATAGCGCCGATGGCGGAAGAGTTCGTTTTTCGCGGCTTTTTGTATGGAGTGCTGAAGCGATACGCAGGAGGGCTGCCGGCCCTGATATTTTCAGGGGTTTCTTTTGCGCTGATTCACCTTCATGTACCCTCTTTGTTGCCGCTCTTTTTGCTGGCTTGTGTGCTGACATTCGCTTACGAACTGTCCGGATCGCTGCTCGTGCCGATGGCCATGCATGCGCTCTTCAACAGTGTCACACTCGTAGGGGTATTTTTCGCGGGTAGATGAAGCTGAACGAACTCGGGGAAGACGCTGTCGTGGCTCGACTGACTCGGTCACTGCGGGTGGACGGCCGGGTCAAGCTGGGCGCCGGGGATGATTGTGCGGTAGTGGAAACGACCGGTCGCCTGCAGCTCTTGAAGTCTGATTGTATCATTGAGGGGGTGCACTTCCTGCCCGATACCAATCCGAGATGGATCGGCTGGAAGGCAATGTGCCGATCGATAAGCGACATCGCCGCGATGGGGGGTAAACCGTTGGATGCTTTGGTAACGGTAGCAGTTCGTCCGGAGACGGAATTTGCCTGGCTAAAGCGGGTTTATCTCGGGTTACAGACGGCTGCTCAGACGTACCATGTCAATGTGGTGGGTGGCGAGACCGCGAAGTCGCCCGGCCCGGTCTTTTTGTCGGTTGCTGTGACCGGCACGGTTGAAGATGATAGATATGCCAGCCGTTCCGGCGGACGAAAGGGTGATTGGTTGTACGTCACAGGAAGGTTAGGCGGATCTATCACCGGTAAACACCTGCGATTCCGGCCCCGCGTCGCTGAAGCTCGGTGGCTGGTTCAGCGATTCCCGGTGCATGCGATGATGGATTTGAGCGATGGCCTCGCAAGCGATCTTCCCCGCTTGACGCGGGCAAGTCAGGTCGGTTTTGAGGTGGACCTGGCTAAGCTTCCCCTCAACCGGGGTTGCAGTCGTGAAAATGGCTTGCAAGACGGTGAAGATTACGAGCTGCTCTTCGCTGTGCCGCCCAGTGCAAAAAAACGGCTGGAGACGGAATGGCGAACAATGTTCCCGAAGCTTCGACTAACCGCGATCGGCCGGCTTGTGGAAAATGACCGAAGCCAGTTTATCGGAAAGGGATACGACCATTTTGCGCGATGAATGTAACCCCAACCAGAGGTTGCGAGTCTGAAAGCCCCGACGAGACCCGCTTGATTGCTTCGGAGTTTGCCAGGAACCTGCCGGCAGGGACGGTCCTGAGCCTGGTTGGCGACCTCGGGGCCGGAAAGACAGAGTTCGTGAAGGGACTTGCGATCGGGCTAGGGGTCGAAAATGAAGTCACCAGTCCAACCTTCACGGTTGTGCACGAGTACCGAGGGGGGCGACTGGCACTTTTTCATATGGACTTCTATCGTCTCAATGAGGAGCGGGAATTGGACGAGGTGGGTTTTGACGATTATTTGATGGCCGGCGGCGTCTGCGCAATTGAATGGGGGGACAAATTCCCAAAACGTCTGCCGCCGGACTCGGTTACGGTTCGGTTTATCATTCATGGCAACGATAAAAGGACGATCGTCTGGTGAAGAGCCTGCTCATTGAGAACTCAACGGAGAGTGGAAGTGTCGCAGTCGCCGACGACGGTGAAGTTGTGATCCGTCGGGAATTTTCAAAGGCTGGAAAGCTCTCGTTGGCGGTAAAGGAGGTTTTTCTGGAATTGGGAGCTCCGGACGAAATAATTGTGGGAATCGGACCCGGTTCTTACACCGGGCTGCGGGTAGGGTCGGCTACAGCAATTGGGCTTCAGTTGGCGCTGGGATGCCCAGCTTTTGGCTGCCCGTCGGTTCTCGGCTACGAAGCCGCATCATATCACGTAGTCGGCGACGCCAGGCTTGGTTCGGTTTTCCTGGCCAGCATCGAAGACAAACAATTGATTCGGAACCCCGAATTACTGTCGGTAGATGAGTTTCAATCATTGCTGCCGCTATTGGGTGGCAGGCCCATTTTCTCCGTTGGACCAATTCCGAGCCATACCTACCTGCCGGTGGTTCGACCGAGGGCGGAATACTTTCTTCGGTGCCGGGACAGTTTCCGGCCTGCGCTCGAACCAATTTATCTAAAGGAACCCCACGTTACGGTAGGGCGAAGATAGTGGCTGGTGGCTAGGGGCTAGTGGCTGGCGGAGACCCACACATTGCGTGCGGAGGTATTTCGTCAGACTGATTCAGGCGCTCGTCGCGCCCAGCCACTAGCCACCAGCCACTCTTCTGTGGGCTCGACGAAGCGCGATTAGCCGTGTATTGGTGCAGGCGCAATGAAAATTGTCGTCGCTTATTCCGGGGGACTCGACACTTCGGTGATCCTGAAGTGGATTAAGGAGACCTATGCCGCTGAGGTGGTCGCATTCTGCGCGGATATCGGTCAGGAAGAGGAACTCGAAGGGCTCGAAGAGAAAGCTCTGAGAACAGGAGCTTCCAAGTGCTACGTGGATGATCTGCGAGAGGAGTTTGCCCGCGATTTTATCTTTCCAATGCTCCAGGCATCGGCCCTCTATGAGAACCAATATTTTTTGGGCACGAGTATCGCTAGACCGCTGATCGCAAAGAGGATGGTGGAAATCGCTCGCGCGGAGAAAGCTGCCGCGGTCGCTCATGGCGCGACGGGCAAAGGCAACGATCAGGTTCGGTTCGAGTTGACAGTTGCCGCATTGGCGCCGGAAATCCAGGTGATTGCTCCCTGGCGGCTGGAAGAGTTCCGCGAGCAATTCCCGGGCCGGGCCGAGATGATCCGGTACGCGGAAAGCCAGGGTATCCCGGTGGCTGCGAGTGCTAAGAAACCGTATTCGATGGATCGTAACCTGCTTCACATCAGTTTCGAGAGCGGTCTGCTCGAAGATCCTTGGGTCGATGCGAGCGGTGCTGAGCTCGCTGATATGTATAAGCTGAGCGTCTCTCCGGAAGCCGCTCCGGACATTTCCGAATATCTCGAGCTGGAATTCGAGCGAGGCCTTTGCGTCGCGTTGGGACACAAGAATTTGCAATCGATACTAGGTCAGCTTGGTTTCCACGGCGATCTTGTGAAAACCGAGGAGGGCCGTATTCGATTATCTCCGCTTTGGGTCATGAAAGTGTTGAATATCCTTGGTGGCCGCAACGGGATTGGGAGGGTTGATATGGTCGAAAATCGGTACGTCGGCATGAAGAGCCGCGGCGTCTATGAAACGCCCGGGGGGGCTATTTTCTTTTTTGCGCATCGACAGATTGAGTCCCTGACGATGGATCGCGAAGTGATGCACCTTCGCGACACACTCGGACCAAAGTATGCCGAGTTGGTTTACAACGGTTTCTGGTTCGCGCCCGAGCGTGAAGCCATTCAGGCACTGGTAAATGAATCGCAAAAGAATGTTGCCGGGGTCGTGCGAGTGAAACTCTACAAAGGCAATATTATCGCGGCCGGACGCAAGAGTTCCGTAAGCCTTTATAGCCCTGATATAGCCACTATGGAGGCTGATCCGACAAAGGCGTATAACCAGTCGGACGCGACAGGCTTTATTGCTCTGAGCGGGCTTCGTCTGAAGGTTGCCGCAAAGGTTCATGGGAAGGGTTGAGAATCCAGCAAACTAAGACGTGAGATTTTCGCGCTGGGGGG
>DASZGG010000011.1:0-5812 GCA_035939025.1 Chthoniobacterales bacterium
GCGGTTACGCAAGCGCTGTCGAACATTAGTTTGAACGCATCTGTGCCGGTGCTGCACGAGGTTCTCGTGGTCAAGAATGATGAGCAGGCAAAGGCCCGCTGTTTATCGCCCGAGATAAACCGTGGAACAGAGGCCGCCCGCGCAGCGGTCCGAATTGTTCGTACTCTCCGCGAAATTTTGAAAGGAGGATAGGGTGGGCAAACGCCGCGAAGGTCGCGAGGTCGCGCTGCAGCTTCTTTTTCACTGGGACTTGAACGTCCAACAGCCGCTTAGTGCGAAGGAATTGGACCTGTTTTGGGAGATCCGCGTGGCGGTCGCGGGTGTCCGCGCGTTCGCGACAAACGTGCTAAATGGTGTGATTTCTCACCAGGCTACGATTGATGAAAAGATAATTAAATACACCGCGAACTACGAGCTCAAACGGATTTCTGCGGTAGATCGCAACATCTTGCGGATGGCGATTTATGAGATGCTTTATGCCAATGACGTACCGCCGATCGTTGCCATCAACGAAGCGATAGATATTGCCAAAAAATTTGGAACAGAAGAATCCGGAAAGTTCGTCAACGGTGTACTCGATCGAGTGAAACTCGACCTCAACCGTCCACTCCGAACAGCTTTGGACCAGACGCTTTAAGAGCATGGCATTCGAATTTTTCAAAAACCTGGTAGAACGCTTCGGCGGCAAGCCTGTCGACTGGGACGAACTCGAAGAAACCTTGATCCGCTCTGATATTGGTGTGCCGATGACGCTCCGAATCATTGAGGACCTTCAGCAACGCCAGGCGAAGATCACGGCCAGAGACGTTGTCGAGGTCACTCGATCCCACATTGAACAGATTTTCCCAATCGCCTATTCGAAACTCCGGCCGCTGCCTAACAGGCCGAAGGTGATCCTGATGGTCGGCGTCAATGGGACCGGGAAAACTACCTCCGCGGCGAAACTGGCGCATCTTCTCAAGGAAGATCGACACACCGTGATGCTGGCTGCCGCCGATACCTTCCGTGCTGCAGCCATCGAACAGCTGAAGATTTGGGGAGAACGTCTTCAAGTCGATGTGATCAGCGGGGAATACAACGCTGATCCGGCCGCGCTTTGTTACGATGCGTATTCCGCTGCGCACAAACGGAATATCGAATTCTTAATTTGCGACACGGCCGGCCGCCTTCATACGAAACACAATTTAATGCAGGAATTGCGTAAGATTGTCAGGACTTTACAAAAGCACGATGAACAAGCGCCGCACGAGTGCTTGTTGGTTGTGGACGCAACCACTGGAAGTAACGCGCTGGTCCAGGCGAAACAATTCAAACAAGCTGTCGATCTGACCGGCTTGGTTGTCACCAAGCTTGATGGTTCCGGCAAGGGCGGCATCGTCATCGCGATCCAGGACGAACTCGCCATCCCTCCACGGTTTGTCGGGACGGGTGAAAAGCTCGGCGATCTCCAATATTTCGACAAAGAGGAATTTATCGCGAAGCTATTGTGATTCGTCCTGCTTCGCCGTGTGCTCTTGCTCTTCCGCAGACTCGACAGGATGTTTCTTAAAATGGAGCTGCAGAATCCGTCGTCCGTCCGTCTGAGTAATGGTGACGAGATAATCCTCAATTCGAACCTGTTCTCCCTGTTTTGGCAGGTGACCTAACACCTGAATAACATAACCGCCGATCGTGCTTACGTCGGCATTCTCCAACCGTAAATCCGCGAGTTCCTGCAACTCGTAGAGATTCAGTTGCCCCTGCACCACAAATTCTTCTTCGTTGAGACGCACGAATTCTTTCACCTGTTCCAGGTCGAATTCGTCTTTAATCTCTCCAACCAGCTCTTCGAGAACGTTGTCAAGAGTTACGATGCCGACGGCGCCTCCGTACTCGTCCACGACCACCGCCAGATGATTCCGCTTTGCCAAAAACTGCCTCAGGAGTTTCTCCAGCGGCATAAATTCCGGCACTGGTATCAGTTCCCGTTTAACTGCCAGCAGATCCGGCTTTTCCTTTTTCATTTCGCGCATCAGATCCTTGATGTGAATGAGGCCGATAGTGTTATCAAGATGACCCTGAACCAAAGGGAAACGAGTGTGACCTGATTCAATAGCCACCTGGAAATTGGCATCAAACGAATCTTGGATATCGAGATAGATGACGTCGCCGCGTGGAGTCATGATGTCCCGGACAACCCGGCGACGGAAATCAAGCGCATTGATCAATAGCTCGTTACTAAGTTCTGTCCCATCTGCGGGAGCTTCGTTTTCGGTCAGGATGACACGAAGTTCCGCTTCGCTATGAACCAACTCGTTTTCGGCGACAGGCTCCATCCCGAAAACGGATTTCATGATCCAGGTTGCAGAAGCTTGGAGGAACCAAATGGCCGGCCGGAAAACGATGTAAAACAGGTGAAGCGGGGGACTGATCCAGAGGCTTGTTGCCAGTGACTTCCGAATCGCCAACCATTTCGGTGTGATCTCCCCCAAAACGATGTGAAGGTAAGTGATAATGCCGAACCCAATAGCGAACGAGACTCCGTGAATGATGGCGACGCCGCTGATTCCAACGTGGGCGACTAGGGGCTGAATCAGTCTAGCCACGTAGGGTTCGCCGATCCATCCGAGCCCCAGACTCGAGAGCGTGATACCAAGCTGGGTGGCCGAAAGGTACGCATCGAGATGTGACGAAACGTGACGCGCCAATGCGACTCTTTTGTCTCCCTCCTCGAGAGCGTCCAATTGGCTGGACCGCACTTTGACGAGAGCGAACTCGGAAGCAACAAAGAATCCATTCAGGAAAACCAGCAACAGGATGACCAGCAGATTGAACAAGATCGATCCCGATGAGACAAACTCTGTCTCAACCTCGGAAGCTGCTGAAACAGCAAGCGAAAAGGGAATTTCCATGATCATTGATTCAATCGCTCCTAGCGACAGCGCACAGGCCAAAAGGTAATCAACCTGCGGATGCTCAACCCCGCAAAGGGTAATCCGAAGTTATTCACCCCGGCAAATGAGGCGATCAAATTCCGCTCCGGAAATCCGGCAATGCTTACCAACTCGATTTCGTAACCCCGGGGATCATGCCTTGGGAGGCGAGCTCACGAAAAGCAATTCGGGATAAACGAAAACGACGGATGAAGCCCCGTCGGCGACCACTTTGCTGACAACGATTTATGAGTCGAGTCGGACTGGCATCCCGCGGAAGCTGAGCAAGGCCTTCGTAGTCGTGTTTGGCCTTCAAAGCGGCGCGAACGGCGGCGTATTTTTCTACCGTTTTCTGCTTCCGTTTATTCCTTTCAATCCAAGACTTCTTTGCCATAAAGAGTCAGGACACTAGCGGAGCACCAAGAAAATTCAATGAGATTTTCAGAGTGTTTCATTCCAAAACTGTCGAAATGCATTACTCCAGGTCCGGTCCTGAACCCGATTTTTGGCCTCCCGACCCATTTTTAACCTGAGATCGGCGTCCTCGCAAAGAAGCCGCAAAACCCGGGCAAAGTCCCCGACGTCCAGGGCTCTGGTGATGAATCCATCGGCCCCGTCTTCGACCAACTCACAGGGGCCGCCCCGATTTGATACAATGCAGGGAAGCCCGGCCGCCTTCGCCTCCAGTACGACATTACCAAAGGTGTCCGTGGTGCTTGGAAAAACAAAAATGTCACTCGACGCGTACGCCGTAGCCAATTCCGCCGTCAGGTAACCAGTAAAGCAAGCCTCGGGCACCGTTTGGCGAAGTTCTCGCAGATAGGGCCCATCTCCTACGATCAAAAGGCGAATGGGGAGTCCTTCCCCATAGAGTTTACGAAACGCCTCAACCGCAACGTCGATATTTTTCTCTTTTGAAATACGTCCAACATAAAGCAATCCGAGCTCTTCCGGTTTCTTGCCGTATTGTTCCCAGAAACCGGGGTCACGCTTAGCGGGTGTAAAGACCGTGGTATCTATCCCACGCGGCAGAATCTTCAATTTTTCCGGAGCTATGCCGCGTTCGATCCAGCGCTGCCGGTAGTGCTCCGAGTTCACGTAAACAACGTCAAGCTGGGAATAAAACCAGTGCATGAAACTCCAGGCCAGCGATTCCATATAGTTGTCCTGGGTAAGAATGCGCACATATTGGGGAAAGTCCGTGTGGTAAATGCCTACGGCCTTCAGATCCAGCATCTTAGCGGCTATAAGTGCGGTTAGACCAACCGGCCCGGGTGTGCTGATGATCAATTCAGTAAAGCGCTCTCGCTGGATGTACTCGATCATGTGCAGCACGGGCGGAAAACTAAGTTTCTGCAGCTCGTATTCCGGCAGCTCAAATTCGCCGATCGGCATGAAATTTTTGATTGGAATCTCAGAAATGCTGATCTGCTGCCGGGACGTGACAACGATGAGATCCGCACCGGTCTCGTACGCGGCTGCAGCCATCTTCCGAATCGTCGTCACAACCCCGTTCACGTCTTCGAGAGTGTCGGTGAACCAGGCTCGTTTAGTATTCTGAAGCACATCCGGCACGAAGTTCACCGTTGCTGAGCAGATATCGGTCAGCCGTTTGCGGAACGGCGCCTGGCTGTGAAAGCCGTAAAAGTAAGGGCCGAGGAGAAACCCCATCGGCACAAGCGCGCTCAACGCCTGGACAGCTTCGATTACGCCACCCGCGCTGATCTGTTGAACGAATTTTTGGAAAAAACGAAATGCTAACTGATTGAACACGAGTGCGACCATCAGAAAGGCGCGACGCTCCGGCTCATTGACCCCTTCAGTTTCCTTCGCAATCTGAGTCTGCACTTCGGCCCTGCCAAAGTAATTTGCCAGTTCCGGCCAAATCGAAAGGTTTGCCGGTTTTGCCAGTTCAAATATTTTTCCGGAAAGAATCCCGCTTGAAAGCAGGGCCAGCTTCTCCCCAAGACTAAATTTCGTCGGATTTTTTCCCTCCATGAATCGCGAGAAGACGAGTTCCAGAAATTCCAGGTTCGGGCTCACCGCAGCCGAAAACTTGTCTTTAGCAAATTGATAAGCCGTGTTGTACAACCCGTGAGAAATCACTAACGGCGTCCCGCCTTGTCCCCGCGTCACACAGTCGCCCTTTCCGATGAAGTGAAAGAACTCGCGGACCGAACCGCAGTCCGGGGCTTCCGTGTAAGCGCAAGCCGGAAAAATCCCTGCATGGTCGTCGGACCCGGCGATCAGTATTTTGCGCCATGGCTCCGGATGAGTTGGCTCAAGACCCTGGCGATCAGCGAATCGTTGAATGATTTCCGGAGTGAGCGATCTCAGAATGAAGCGTGCGGTATCGCTTAGAAGCGAATCTCTCAGCCCGTTAATGCCTTCGAAATGCTTGAAGAGAAGAATTAGCTTCTGCACATGATCGGCGGTTAGCTGCCGAGTCATGTCGTAAAGCGGATGAGCGACCGCATGACTGATTCCGGCCTCCGCCAGATATTCCCGGAGCTCAAAAACATTCCTTCTGACCTGCTGAATCTCGATGTGCTGCGACTCGGTCAGGTTCCACAAGAGCAAGTAAATGTTCACCTGATCATCCGGAAACCGGGCCGTAACCTCCTCGCTAATGAAAACATCCGGAAACTCAGCGATCTCGAGACACCCGTCGATCCGGTTGTGATCGGTGAAGGTGACGTATGTCATCCCCTTCTCTTTTAGCCGCTGATACAACTTCCTCGGATCCGAATAGCTATCGGGAAACTCGAAGCGGCGAAAAATCCATTCTGCGGATCGATCACTAAATTTCGAGTGAATGTGGAGGTCGATTTTCGCGGCCATGGGGTAGGAGAATACTCGGCTACTTAAGATCACGCACAAGTCAAGAAGCCAGAAGCCAG
>DASZGG010000012.1:0-8172 GCA_035939025.1 Chthoniobacterales bacterium
GTGTAAGAACTGCCGTACGATGACGTCCAGGAAAGTTAGTTCACCGCGGACTCTCAGGAGGCTTTTGGCTTTTTCCAGGCCCATGCTCGTGCCGAGACCGCCATTCAGCTTCAACACGACGGTCCGAGCCACGAGATCCGATACATCGCGAGGGAACGGCTGTTCGTCGATAGACGGTAAGCTTTCGACCGGCGCAATGGAGTGCTCGGGTATCACGCCAGCCTCGTTCTGTCCAAGCTTCAAATACTGGTACAGGAATGCTCGAATTGCCGCGGCACTGAGCCCTGCCGCTTCCATCTTGGTTTCAATCTGACGGGTTGCGTCTCGTATATTCATCTTGCGCTCGTCATCCTCGCACCAGATCACTCCATAGAACGAAGCTTGAACGCTGGTACGGACAAAGCCTCACCCGGCATTCAGGTAACTTTCAAGAATCGCGAACGAATTCGCGAACGGTTCGGTCGCAGCTCGGCTATGCCGAATCTCTAATATCGATAGAACTCAGGTTTGTAAGGGCCCTCAATCGGGATGCCGAGGTAACCCGCTTGCCTATCGGTTAGCTTAGTCAACTTCACTCCGAGCTTATCCAGGTGCAAACGCGCGACCTTTTCGTCGAGCTTCTTAGGCAGGACGTAAACCTTATTTTCGTAGGTTCCATGGTTTTTAAACAACTCGATCTGCGCCATGACCTGGTTCGTAAAGGAAGCACTCATCACGAAAGAGGGATGGCCGGTAGCGCAACCAAGATTCATCAGGCGACCTTCGGCAAGGATCGTCAGACGTTTCCCATCCGGCCATTCCACCTGGTCGACCTGCGGTTTAATATTGATGCGTTTCAGGCATTTATCTTCGAACACGCTGGCGACATCAATCTCAAGGTCGAAGTGGCCGATGTTTGCCACGATTACCTGGTTTTTCATAGCGTCGAGATGCTCCCGCCGTATGATGTCACGACATCCAGTCGCAGTGATGAAGATATCCGCTTCTCCGACGACCTCCTCGAGCGTTGCGACTTGGTAACCCTCCATCGCAGCCTGGAGAGCGCAGATCGGGTCAACCTCGGTCACAATCACGCGCGCACCTTGTCCCTTCAGTGACTGGGCACACCCTTTGCCAACATCACCATAACCGCAGACGACAGCGATTTTTCCGGCAATCATCACATCCGTGGCACGCTTCAAGCCGTCGAGCAGCGATTCGCGGCAGCCGTACAAATTGTCAAATTTCGATTTGGTACATGAATCGTTAACGTTGAACGCAGGGCACCCGAGTTCGCCACGTTCCATCATCTGGTACAGCCGATGAACGCCGGTTGTGGTCTCTTCCGAAAGCCCTCGAATACCCTTCAGCAAATGCGGATATTTTTGGTGCACAAGCGCGGTAAGATCGCCACCGTCATCGAGAATCATGTTGAGCTGCTGACCGTCCGGCCAGAATATTGTTTGCTCGATACACCAATCGTATTCTTCGAGGGTCTCACCCTTCCATGCGAAGATCGGAATCCCATGTGCCGCAAGAGCGGACGCCGCATGATCCTGAGTGGAGAAGATATTGCAACTCGACCAGCGGACGGATGCTCCCAATTCGATCAGCGTTTCTATCAATACGGCAGTTTGAATCGTCATGTGAAGGCACCCGGCGATACGGGCACCGGCAAGCGGTTTAGAGGTCCCAAACTCCGCGCGAAGCGCCATCAATCCAGGCATCTCCGTTTCGGCAATCTCAATTTCTTTTCGGCCGAACTCAGCTAATGCGAGGTCAGCGACTCTATAATCTGCGGCAGGTTTTATGGTAATGGTGCTCATGGAAAATTGCGGCGGCAAGGAATGCATCTAGGAGACAAATTGTTTGAGGGCATCGGCTTTGTCAGTCCGTTCCCAGTGGAGCGCGTCCAGATCATCTTCTCGACCGAAGTGCCCGTAGTTGGTAGTTTTACTGTAAATCGGACGGAGCAATTCAAGCTGCTTGATGATCGCAGCCGGTTTGAAATTGAAAACTTCGCGAACGGCTTTTTCGATTTTCACTTCGTCCACCGTAGCCGTCCCAAAGGTATCGACGGAAATACTAATCGGATCCGGATATCCGATCGCGTAAGCAAATTGGACTTCGCATCGGTCAGCTAAGCCGGCAGCAACCACGTTTTTCGCAACGTATCTACCCATGTAAGCGGCCGAACGGTCCACTTTGGAAGGATCTTTTCCCGAGAACGCGCCGCCGCCGTGGCGGCCCATTCCTCCGTAGGTATCGACAATGATCTTGCGTCCGGTCAACCCAGCATCGCCCTCCGGGCCACCGATCACAAAACGACCAGTTGGATTAATCAGATATCGCGTACGGGAATCGATCCAATCCAATGGGATGACCCTTTTAACGGCTCGCTCGATCAAGGTCTCGCGAATCTCTTTGTGCTTAACGTCAGCAGCATGCTGGGTGGAGATAACAACAGCATCTACCCGGATCGGACGATAGCCCTCATACTCGATAGAAACCTGAGTCTTCGCGTCTGGGCGTAACCACGGGATCTCGCCGGATTTTCGCAGACGGGTAAGCTCACGTCCGAGTTGATGGCTCAATTGGATCGGAGCAGGCATTAACTCCGGCGTTTCACGGACCGCAAAGCCAAACATCAGCCCTTGATCTCCGGCTCCCTGTTCATCGGTTTCCTTTCCCTCAGCAGCTTTGGCATCGACGCCCTGGGCGATGTCACGCGACTGACGGCTCAAGGCCTGAACGATTACGCAACTGTCAGCATGAAATTGGGACTCTTCGTGGACGTATCCGATTCCGCGAATAGCGGAACGGACTTCATCTAGATAATCGAACCGTGCATTGGTGGTTATTTCACCAGCGATGACAACTAAATTCCCTTTCGCGAGAGTTTCACAGGCCACGCGGCTATGTGGGTCCTGAGTCAAACAGGCGTCAAGGATTCGATCGGAGATGGTATCGCAGACCTTATCTGGATGACCCTCGGTCACGGATTCAGAGGAAAAGATGTAACGTCGCATCATAAGTGAGGATCAAGATCGGAGTGATTAGGATCTAATAAAGGATAGAGGCAGGGAATGCAGTAGAGTATATTGACCAATCATGATACGCTGATATATCGACCATATTTCCATGCCGTCAACGCTGAATTCACTTCGCACCTTATCCGATCCAACTCGCGCTCGACTGATGAATCTGCTCCAAGCCGAAGAATTATCGGTCGCCGAGATCCAGGAAGTCCTCGGAATGGGGCAGTCCCGGATCTCGACTCACCTTGCCCGACTCAAGCGCTCCGGTTTAGTCCAGGATCGGCGCGTCGGCAAAAACATCTATTACAGCTGGACTCCTGCCGGGCCGATCGGGGAACCCGAACTGAGAAGCGTAGTCCGACTAGCCGTCGCCGACATGCCTGAAGCGGCTGCGGATCGATCCGGACTGAAACATGTCATAGCCAAGCGGAGGAACCGTACTCGCGAATATTTCAATAAGCTTGCGGGCAAATTCGGGCGAAGCTTTTGCCCTGGCAGATCGTGGCAGGCGCTAGCTCACCTCCTGATCACCCTTATTCCCGCAATTGATGTGGCAGACTTAGGCGCAGGCGAAGGAACGCTCTCCCAACTTCTCGCTAAACGCGCTAGAAAGGTCATCGCAATCGATATTTCTGAGCGCATGATCGAGGTTGGAACCCAACTAGCCAAAGACCACGGATTCACGAATCTCGAGTATCGACTGGGTGACCTTGAAGAGCCGCCCATCGCCAACAGCTCTATCGATCTGGCAGTTTTCAGCCAGGCGCTCCATCACGCAAACAGCCCGCATAAAGCAATCGCGGCGGCCATGCGAATCTTACGTCCGGGAGGACGAATTGTCATTCTGGACTTGCTTGGGCACAGTTTCGAGCAGGCTAGGGAGCTATACGCAGATCTTTGGCTCGGGTTCAGCGAGGTCGAACTTCTTCATTTGTTGGAGCAAACCGGATTCCGGGAAAACGAAGTACAAGTTGTTTCGAGAGAACTGAGCAGTCCGTACTTTCAAACGGTGCTGGCGACAGGAGTTAAATGAGGCCAGTGTCAGTGCCAGTCCATTGAAAACTCTTCTCCTGCTCTTCCTTCTCAGCCCAAGCTGGTTATACGCCGAGTGGAACGTCATTCAGCGTCGCGACTCCGCAATTCCGACAGGGGAGGCCGCCGCGTCGGAGTTGACAATGAGTGACGGCACAAGCGAGGCAGAAGTTCAAGTGGTCTACTTCGCACCTGCCGATATCCGCCTCGAAGTGGTCACGAACCTGGACGGCAAAACTCAAAGCGTACGAGACGCGGTCGAGAGCCGCGGAAGCTTTGGCGGGATAAATGGCGGCTATTTTGAGGCAAATCTCGATCCGATCGGGCTTTTGATCAGCAACAACAGAGTTGTGCACCCCACCCGAAAGGCGAAACTGCTCTCCGGGATATTTTTTGTCAGAAATGGGCAACCCGAGTTAACAAGGACGTCGGAATTTTCGGGAACCAGGGGTGTTCAACAAGCGATCCAATGCGGACCGTTCCTGGTGGACGGCGGACGAACCGTGGATGGATTGAATTATCTGCGCGTCGCGCCAAGAACCTTTATCTTTACCTGCGGACCAACCATGTGGGGCTTCGGCATTTGCCGCTCGGTTACCTTGAAAGAAATGGGTGATATACTCGCCCACGCGAACGTCGTCCCTCAACATCGCATCATCCGCGCACTGAATTTCGATGGTGGCTCGTCTACGGCACTTTACCTCAGGCTAGATGGCCGGGCGATCTTCTCCGAGGGAAGGTCCGCCGTCAGCAATTACCTGGTCGTGCAACTAAAACATTAGCTCGGAATTCGCACGAAGCGCAAAATTCGGAATGCATCGCCCCAAATTTTTGATTGATTCCAGGACGGCCCTCAAACAATGTCCCCGCATTCGCAGTCAAATGTTTATGAATCTGAAGTTTGCTGTTTCCCTCGGATTAATTCTTCTGGCTTTACGTCTCTCAGCGCTGGCGCTCGATCCAGAGAAGCAGGCAGTCATCGATCGTTACAAACAGCCGTTTTCCATCTATCTCGAGGCAATCAAGGACCTCGGCACGGCGCTCGATAACCCAACGTCGGATTCCGACTTCATTAAGGCCGCCGACAAATTTTGCGACCAGGCTAATAAATTCGTGGACGAATTTAATGAGAACAAGGATCAATTCGCCGAATCGGAAGTTGTCAAATCGATGGACAGCGATCCAGACTCCAAAAAAGTCGTGGACGATTACATGGAGTCCTTAAAGGAGAAGCTCGAGGACGCGAAACCAATATTCGACCATCTGATTACCGCTCTCAACAGACACCCGGACTCGCCGGAAATTAATCGCGTCCGTGATCGAGTCGCCGCAACGTTCCAGCGGATACAGTTGATTTACATGTAGATGAATTCTCGCCTACCTACTCGAACGTTCCGGTGACAAGAGAGCGGCGGCGACTTTGTTCTTCTTCGGAGAGCACCCTCTCCATCCGCAGATCAAATGGTGGTTGAGGTAGAGTTACCCAAGAGCGGCATCCACCGTAGGAAGGATGGAGCGGGAGCTCCCATACCGGCGAAATCCGATAAGCCCGCACAAAAGCAGTGTGCAAGCCCTCTCGATCATCGTAATGAAACCGCTCTTCCAATAGCGACGCCTGCAAAACGTGTAACGACTCCAGGGACTGGAACAGGGTTAAGTCGCGAACCAAGGTCACGAATTCGACTTGTACAAAAACGGAAATCGCCACGGCATCCTGCTGCGGTTTCACGTCTCTCACATGGCTCAGACGTGTTCGCTCGATCTGCCCATGGAAATAGGTCGGGAACAGAAAAAAACTCTGATGTTTGAATTGGAACCCATCCCGGCCTTCAGCGATCCCTCCTTTTCGAAAAATCAAACTCGTCTCGCCATGGGCGATCGAATCACAAACAATAGCCCATTCTTTGAAGGCAGGGACGCCCGATTGGCGGTTCTCGCTTCGCGTTTCTCCTCTGGTTGGGCTCAACATGTCGGCCGGTCTCTCCATCTAAAACTTGTCTAACACAATACCCACCGATTGCATCGAAGAACTTGGATTCTCGCCCCAATTTGGACATCCATACATCGCCGATGAATCGTGCGGAGAACGCACGGCGGCTTGGGATTTTTAGTTGGCGCGTTTCAATTCCTCGATAATCTCAACCTCATGCCTTTGAAGATTGATCTCCATTGCCATTCTTTCTTTTCTGGCGACGGGGTCAGCAGCCCGGAGCAACTGATCCAGTCAGCTCGCAAGAAGGGCCTGAACGGGTTTGTGATGACCGATCACAACACCTGCGACGCGATCACCTACATGCTGGACAAAGGCCTCATGCGGGAAGATGGATTACCAGTCAATGGTTTTTTGGTTGTTCCGGGAGTTGAGATGACCACTGCAGAAGGTCACCTCCTCTGCATTGGAGTTGTCCTGCCAAACCTGAAAGGACGAACTGCACTGGAAGTCTGTCACCTGGCTCACGAAGCCGGAGGTCTAGCCATTCCTCCACATCCTTACGACCTCTTCCGAGCGGGGATACGCGAGAATGTCCTCAACACTCTGCCGATCGACGCTATAGAGGTCTTTAACGCCGCTACCACCCTCAAACGGTATAACCAATCTGCGTTTAATTATGCAAGAGAGAGGGGGTTACCGATGACCGCCGCCAGTGACGCTCATCATTATGGTGCCATTGGCACAGCATACACCATTCTGAAAACCGATGATTTTTCCGTGCGCGGAATCCTCGAGCAGATTCCGAAACAGAACGACCTGAACATGGAATACATCTCCGTGAAGGACAATTTGCGCAAGACCTGGAACAACTGGCTCCGCCTCCGCAAGAGGAAATCGATCGACGATTTGCTTTCCAACGAAGATAAGCCTGAGGAAGAGGGCAAGTAGTCAAGAATCCAAGAAGTCGAGAAGTCTAGCCCCGAAGCATTCGGCCGGCGAACAACATGAAGCTGGCAACGCTACGGGCAAATGCATTATCAAACAGGACGGTCGCCGGCTAATCGCCACTTCTCGAATTCTTGGATTCTTGAATTCTCGGCTTCTTTGCTGCCTGGGGCCCCAATCAAATCAATCGCACCGCTCGAGTCTTATCGAGCTTGAGTACCTCGCCGGGAGTGAAGCTGATACGCACCTTAGGATCGGTGACCTTCTCGCCACGCCATTGAACACTTCCCTGCTCCACGAGCCGGCGAGCTTCACTCTTGGATTTAATAATACCAAATCCTAGTGAGTAGGCTGTAACGACGGCCGAAATGATGTCTTCTCCAAGCTCGACCACGCGAACCTTCGGCAGTTCTGCCGAATCCAAATCGCGCTTCGCAAACCGCAGATTGAAATCTTCCAGCGCAGTCTGCGCGGCGGATCGGCCATGGAATTGTTCCACTATTCTGAACGCGAGCTGCTTTTTAGCCTCCATCGGGTGAACGGGTGGCAGTTGTTCACTCAAAAGAACCCAATAATATCGAACCATCAATTCGTCCGAGATGCTCATCAGCTTTCCAAACATTTCCCTCGGGGCCTCGCTGATCCCCACATAATTGTTGAGGCTCTTGCTCATCTTTTGCAGCCCGTCGAGTCCTTCAAGAATCGGTTGTAGACACGCGACTTGCTGCGGTTGGCCCTGCTCTTTTTGCAGATCTCTGCCAACCATAATATTGAAGAGCTGATCTGTTGCGCCCATCTCCACGTCCGCACGGATCATGACCGAGTCCCAACCTTGCATGATCGGATATTGAAGTTCATGGAGGAAGACCGGCACCGCCTGTTCCATCCGGGTCTTGAAATCGTCACGCTGCAGAATTTGCTGAAGCGTTACCCGGCTATTCAGCTTGACGACCTCCAGGTAGGTCATTTTTCCAAGCCAGTCACTGTTAAATAGAATTTCTGTCCGCTCGGGATCGAGGATCTTGAATGCTTGCGTCTTGTAGGTTTCGGCGTTGGCCAGGACTTCCTCGTAGCTCAGCATCGGCCGGGTTGAGGACCTTCCGCTCGGATCCCCCACCATTGAGGTGAAATCGCCGATGATTAAGACGGCGAGATGGCCCAGATCCTGAAATTGCCTCAACTTGAAAAGATTGACGGAATGTCCCAAATGCAAGTCCGGAGAGGTGGGGTCAACGCCGAATTTAA
>DASZGG010000013.1:0-5324 GCA_035939025.1 Chthoniobacterales bacterium
CATCGTCACCGATACTTCCAGTCCGTGGTATACGGGATTTCGAGATCTGACCTGTCCCTCTTTGGCCTGAGTCTCTCTTTGGCCTGATAGCTCACGGCTCCTTCTTGAGTTCTTGAGTGCTTGAGTCCGCTCCTAATCCCCTCCAAAGACCTCGAGGAGAGGTCGAAATGAAATCTTCGTTTCTTTCCCAGAGCGGTTTACACTAAGCAATCGAAATGGATGCTCTTGATCTCGAAATTCTCTGCCTTATCCAAAACGACGCTCGAGTCGCTCACGCCTCGGTTGGCGCAAAACTCGGATTAACCGCGCCGGCCATTCATGCCCGAATTAAGCGCTTGGAGCGCGAAGGCACTATCCGCGGTTATTTGACTTCGATTAACCCGGAAGCAGTGAAACAGACGCTGCTAGCGTTTGTCCGGATCACAAACAACTCAAGCGGAAAGGACGAGATTGGGTTCGAGGAATATATCCGTACGGAACCCTGTGTCCTGGAATGCCACATTGTCTCGGGTGAAGACACTCATTTGCTTAAAATTCGCACTGATTCGGCAGCTTCTCTCCGGGACCTTCTCGCAAGATTGCGCGAGTTCCCCGGTGTTGCGCGCACCGTGACCTCAATTTCGCTGTGCACAATCAAAGAATCTGGCGGTCCGCCTCTGCCGCGGCCGGAGTCGGACACAAGTGCCTTAGTGAGAACTCAAGAACTCAAGAACTCGAGCACTCAAGAATCCTCCGTGTAACCCTGATCATGCGAGTTCGTTGATGAATTGGCATCGCCCCCCGTCCGAGCATTCCCTAATATCTGACCTGTCCCTCCTTTTGCTACTTCGCCATGCCGGTCGCGCGGGAGTGCAACCCTACCGCGCCGCACGTGCCGACACGCCGATACGCCGACACGTTCTTCCACCTAGTCCGTAACTGCGCCAAGCGACGCCGCGCTGACCTGTTCCGCGTACTTCGCCAGGACCCCTTTAGCGTACCGCGGCTTTGGCTGTTTCCATTCTCCAAGGCGCTTCGCCAGCTCTGTCTTCGAAATTTTGAGCGTAATCGCCCTTTTCTCGCCGTCGATTTCGATCGGATCACCATTCTTGATGATCGCTATCGGCCCGCCTGTAAACGCCTCGGGAGTCACGTGCCCAATAACAAATCCGTGACTGCCCCCGGAAAATCTCCCATCGGTGATTAAGGCAACGTCTTTCCCAAGACCTTTGCCCACGATCGCCGAAGTCGGAGCAAGCATCTCGCGCATACCCGGACCCCCCTTCGGGCCCTCGTAGCGAATGATGATCGCGTCCCCTTTCTTGATTTTGTCGTCCAGGATCGCTCGGAGCGCTTTTTCTTCAGATTCAAAAACGCGGGCCTTCCCCTCGAACCGAAGCCCTTCCTTCCCGGAGATCTTGGCCACGGCTCCTTCCGGGGCCAGGTTCCCATAGAGTATGACCAGATGGCTGCTCGGTTTGATTGGATCTGCGAAAGCACGGATAATCGTCTGACCCTTCGGATACTGTTTCACGCCCGCTAGATTCTCCTTGAGCGTCTTCCCGCTTACCGTCAGACAGTCACCATGCAGGAGGCCTTCCTCCAGGAGCGTCTTCATCATTGGCACGATTCCGCCAATCTGAACGAGTTCCCACATGACATGTTTGCCGCTTGGCTTCAGGTCGGCTAGAACCGGAACGTTTTTCCCAATTCTCGTCCAGTCGTCCAGCTTCAGCTTGATGCCTGCGGCGTGAGCCATAGCGATGAGATGAAGAACCGCGTTGGTCGATCCTCCGAGCGCAATGACCACGGTCATCGCGTTCTCAAAAGCTTCCTTGGTCATGATATCGGAAGGACGAATCCCTCTTTTGATCAGATCGAGCACGGCTGCTCCAGCTGAGGCCGAATCAGCCAGTTTCTCTTTAGAAATCGCCGCCTGAGCAGAGCTATTGGGTAAACTCATCCCGAGCGCCTCGATCGCGGAGGCCATCGTATTCGCGGTATACATCCCCCCGCAAGAACCAGGTCCCGGGATCGCGCAGGATTCCACTTGTTCCAGCTCGTCGTCCGAAATCTTTCCGTTCGAGTGGGCGCCAACCGCTTCGAAGATAGAGACTATGTCGATGTTCCGATTGTTGATGCAACCCGGCAAGATCGTTCCTCCATAGACGAAGACCGAAGGCCGGTTCAAACGTGCCAACGCGATCAGGCAGCCCGGCATGTTTTTGTCGCATCCTCCGATCGCCACCAACCCATCGAAACCTTCGCATCCAGCAACCGTCTCAATTGAGTCCGCGATCACCTCGCGTGAGACCAGCGAGTACTTCATACCTTCAGTTCCCATCGAGATACCGTCCGAAACTGTGATCGTGTTGAAGATAATCGACTTTCCTCCAGCTTCGTCGACACCCTTGGCTGCTTCTCTGGCTAATTGGTCGATATGCATGTTACATGGAGTGACCATGCTCCAGGTCGATGCCACGCCAATGATCGACTTCTGGAAGTCCTCCTTTTTGAATCCGACGGCGTACAACATTCCCCGGCTCGGAGCTCTTTCCGGTCCATCTAACATTGGTCCTGAATACTTTCGTGGGCTGTAGGAGGGATTCGATTTCATATTTCAACAGAGTGGATATCTTGGGACTTGCTTGGATCGTAAATGCCACAAAATCAACGTACGGGAAGAAGGCGGAAATCGATGGAAAAACATGGATGTTAGCAGTAGCGTTAGCAGCCCGGGCTTCGATGTATTCCTTCTAAGCCACAAAAGCACTCTATGGCAAGCATCCACAGAAGACCAGCTTCGAAATTTTGGCATGCCTTCTTTCGTGACAGTGAAGGTCGATTGATTGACAAATCGACCCGCCTTAAAGACCGCAAACAAGCCCAGCGGGTAGCCGATACTTTGGAAATGGCTGCGCAGCGTAAGAAGAGCGCACAGCACGTCCGAGTCGCGTTCGCTCAAATTTTCCAGGACACCTACCAGGAAACAATGTCGATCGCTACGTCTCGCTCCTACGCGGATCAATGGCTCGAAACCAAAAAGCCGGAAACCGCCCGGGCCACTTTGCAGTCCTATTCGATAACAATCTCTGCATTCTTGGATTTTCTAGGGTCGAAGGCAGATCGAGACTTAAGCGAAGTAGCGAGGGCCGATTTGATCGCTTTTCGCAATTCCCTGGCAGGAAAACTCTCAAGCACCTCGATCAACCGGTATATATCCGTTTTGCGCATGCTCTTCAAAACTGCTAGGCGGGACGGATACGTTCTCGAGAATCCTGTCGAATTCGTCGAACTCGTAAAGAATGACCGGAACAAGGGACGACGTGCGTTCACTATTCCGGAAATAAAAGCTGTTTTGGCCATAGCTGACCCTGAATGGCAATCTTTGATAAAGTTCGGGCTGTACACGGGACAGCGACTCGGGGATCTCGCGTCATTGACTTGGGCCAATATAGATCTGGAACACCAGGAGATCCATCTGAGGACTCGCAAGACGGGTAAAAACCTCCGCATCCCATTGAGCGATGCCTTACATACTCACATCTTAAAACTGCCGCTCTCAAATGATCACGACGCGCCACTCCATCCGCGCAGCTTTGAAATTCTCGAACGCCAGGGAAGGTCGGCCATTTTATCCAATCAATTTACCGATCTCCTTGGAAAGGCCGGCCTGCGGACAAAGCGAAACCATCAATCTCAGGGAATCGGGCGTAACGCCAAAAGAGCGGAAAGCTGCCTCAGCTTTCACTCCCTCAGGCATACGGCAGTTTCCATCCTCAAAGATGCTGGCATTCCGCAAGCGGCAGTTCAAGAGTTGATAGGGCATCAGTCAGCGTCCATGTCGCAGTTGTACACCCATGTTGGCCGGGAAAGCCTGTTGAAGGCGGCAAGCTCTTTGCCAAAGATATAAATCGTTTCCACCCACCGCTGCCTTGCCGGGCCCAAGGCCCCTCCATCTGACGGACTCCATCGGTGCGACACCAAGTGAGCGGCACCCTGGTCACCAGTTCGCAGCGGCAGTGAAAAAAGTTCAAATGCCGCCAGCGTCTCTCGATGATGTCGTGCACTCCACACAAAGCTTTACAGCGCGGACACTCAAAATGTTCCCCTGGGACGTGCTCGATTCGCAATTCTAAGCGTTTGGGTTCAGCCTCAAAACGACACTCGGCCACTCGCCGTTGCCTGCCCAGTCCAAGTGCTGCGGTAAAAGGCTCTTCCGGCGTCATCCTGCTGACTCCAGTCCCCCTCACCCAAAACGCAAATCTCCTGATCGGCTCCCGAACCAGAGTTTCAAAAGCTTTTGCGCTTGAGAGCCCGCAGCGAGGAACGAGTCAAGGGCTATCGAACGCAAAATACCGTCACCGTCCTCCAGCGCGGAGCAAAGCCTGCTCAAGAGAGAAACGAAATAAATGGCAGGGGCCCGCCTCCGGCGGGAAGGATGCCGTTTATGTCGGATTCGATCTTGAACAGGCGTAGCGCAGCGCTATCCGAGCTGGGGCCCGCCTAACTAAAGTGACCCACAGAGAACAGCGAAGAGCCATTCCTCGCCCGTTTGGCGAATGCGGACTCTGGCTCGGCCTAAGGAATGCAACGCAAATCCGACCTAAGCCGAAATTAAGGGGCGGTTCCGCGGAACCTGGATTGCCGGTCCAAATAGGACTTAAGCCCAGTTTTCGGCAGGCCCCCACCCTGCGCTTCGGATCAGACAAAGGCGACCGGCCATTCCTGTAATAACCGAGATCCGCATAAAAAATAAGCCCTAATAAAAAAGCGATAGAATTTCATTTGACAATATCGTCAGCTATTTTCAGCAGAATTGCTAGCGCACGAAGGCACACCAGTATGCGTAAGCGCTCATGACGGCCGGAAAATTCTGAAAAATCCTCTCATAGCGATTTTGCTATGTTCGACCTATGCTAACTACAGAACTCCAGCAGTGACCAAACTCTCAGAGTCCGCATTTGGAACCAAATATCAAATCGATGGTCCTCTTCCCTGTCCGGATGGCCGTTCGCCGACGATCCGGTCGGTCTGGATCGTCGACGCTGGAACAGATTTTCCGCGACTGATCACCGCTCATCCGCTAGAATCATTGCAATCATGATTCGTGAACATGACAGAGTGGTTCTTACGATCGCTCTTTCCGATCACGGCCTCGAGCTTGGTGATGTTGGAGTCGTCGTTCACATATATCCCAGGCAGGAAGCCTACGAGGTCGAGTTTGTAACGCTCGCTGGGCAGACCGCCGCGATCGTCACTGCTTCAGTCAAAATTAGGCCGATTGGTAAGCACGAGATTCCCACCGCGCGTGAATCAAGCTTGGCTGAGCGGATTACCGTGGC
>DASZGG010000014.1:0-5732 GCA_035939025.1 Chthoniobacterales bacterium
CTTACGGGATGGCGTGTGCGATTTCGCGGCTCATTTGGGCGATCTCCTCGCTGAGCAATCGCACCAAGCCTGGATAATCTCCAGGTTGCCAGCCATTCCTGCGGATGTCGACTGTCCGACCGGCGATCGGTGCCGAGCTATCCGCTGTTGAAACTGCCCAATGACCGCGGAGAATAACTTGACCAGCATCGGTTCCTTCAAAACGTTCCAATCGAATCCAGACGTCATATTTCTGGTCCGTCGGTGCCGCTCCCGGCGAGAATCCATAGGCTCTGATCCGGGAGTTTCGACTGAGATCCTCTGCCACCGCCCTGGCTACACCTTGATCTAATGGTTCAGCCCAGCGTGCCGTTGTCGCGTAATCCACTTGAATTCCTCCCTTTATGGTTACTAAACGGCCTTGTACCAGATACGCGGGTACGTCAACGCGGCGCACAAAAACACCGGTACCCCCGGAGTGACCGGAAGGTATTTTTCCCGCAGATGCGTTGCTCAGCATAAAGAAGTTCGGTAATGGCTCAACCGCCGCGCAACTGATAAGGAACAGACTTATCGATGCGGTAACAAATGTTCTGAAGATGCAATAGCGTTTCAACGTTGATTGGCGTTAGAAGGTTTGCGACCGAAGAGAACGGAATTTGGGTGACGCTGCAGAAAATCGGATAACTGCTGGATAGAGGCGGCAGCAGCATTTATTTGGGAGAGTGAACTATCGAGCTGATATCGAAGACTGGAGTCCGGCTTGAGTATCTGATTCAGCTCCGCCGTGCTCCTTTGCAGATTTGCCAGCGCCGCCTTTGCCTGGTCAAGCGTCGGTTTCAGATCGCCGATAGCAGGATTAAGACTCTTCAGAGTTGCAGTTAGCTGGTCGAAGGAGTCGTGGACGCTGGCAAGAGCGCGCTTCACCTGATCTCCGTTAACCAGATTTGAAATCGAATTGGATGCGCCATTCAGCGAGGTTCCCAGCTGCTCGAGGTGCATTGAATCAATACCGTTGCGAGCACTTGCCACCAGCGTTTGAACGTCTTTCGCCAAAGCCGCAAAATCGATGCTTCCGAGGTTTCCGATAGCTTTGGTCAGGTTAGTAAGAATCGCTTCGATATCCGATGGCTGAGGCGGGATCTCAAACACACCTGAATTTGATTGTTCGTGTAACTCTGCGGGCGCGGCATCCTTATAAAAGTCCAGCGCAATAAATAGTTGGCCACTGATCAAACTCTCGGAATCCAACTTCGCTCGAAACCCGCCCTCGACCGCCCTATCGTGAGCTTTGCGATCGGTGAGATTGATCGATAAGCCATATTTATTTAACAGATTATTCGTATCGATCTCATATAATACTTTAACAATTGGCGGTTCGCTCGCGCCCTGAAACTTAAGTTGAACCTTGTTAACCTTGCCGACCGTAACGCCTTTATATTTGACGTTCGAGCCTACACCTAGTCCATTGACCGATTGGTTAAAGTAAGTGACATATCCTTGTTTTTTCGAGAAAAAATCGGCTGAACCGAAATAGACGACTGCCCCGATTGCTATAATAATTGAACCAAAGACAAAGGCCCCAATTAAGGTAGGATTCGCTTTTTGACTCATAGGATATCTTCTTGAAAACTAACTAACCCTTACCTGCCGGGTCGAGGCTTTCGGCAGGTTGATCTTCCCTGGGTAGACCGATCGGCGTTTTTGTCGGATCACCACGCAGCAGAAATTCACGAACCTTTGGATCGCTGTGTCCCTCTTTGACTAACTCTCTGGGATTGCCATGAGCCAAAACCGTTTTGGTCTCCGCGTCGAGGAAGATCGATGTGTCGGCAATCGTGAAGATCGAAGCTAATTCATGGGTAACCACGACAATCGTCGTTCCGAGACTGTCCCGTAGTCGCAGAATCAACTCGTCCAACCGACGGGAAGTGATCGGATCCAAGCCGGCGGAAGGTTCGTCAAAGAAGAGCAGCGCCGGATCAAGCGCCATGGCCCTTGCCAGGCCGGCTCGTTTGCGCATTCCGCCGCTGATCTCCGAAGGGTAGAATTCTTCGAATCCCTTCAAGCCGACGAGCGCCAGCTTCATAGAAACTATCTCCATTAACTCTTTGGCAGCAAGGTCCGTATACTGCTCCAGAGGGAGAGCGACATTCTCAGCGAGAGTTAGCGAACTCCACAAGGCGCCGCCCTGATACAACACACCAAAGGTCCGTTGCATCTCTTCTTGTTCCTCTGGAGGGGCCTTGGAAAAGCTTCGGCCTCGATAGAAAATCTCCCCCTTTTCGACCTCCTTTAGGCCGATTAGATATTTGAGAAGAGTGCTCTTGCCGCAGCCGCTACCTCCCATGATGACCATAACTTCGCCAGCAGCAACTGTGAAATTGATGTCGTGCATCAGAACAAACGAGCCGTAAGCCATTTCAAGCCCTTTCACCTCGATTGCGGGATGGGAATCCAAAAGTGGTGCTGCAGCGGCGGTTGCCTGCGTTTCAGTACTTAGTTTTTCGGTTGGACTCACGAGATGAGATCTCCAGAAGACTTGAACTTCTAGAGCTTCAAGACTTCCTGGATAACATCGATAATTGCGTCGGAAGCCACGATCCAGGTGATTCCTAGAACCACGGCTGAGGTTGCCGCATTGCCGACTGCGGCGGCGTCATTTCCGCACTTCATTCCCCTTTCGCAGCCGGCGATGGCTACGATCACGCCAAATATTGCGCTTTTCACCAGGCCGGTCGAGATGTCAAGAAGGCCCATTGAGCCTACGGTCTGCGCCCAGTACTGGGTCCACGTAATACCTAAAAAGTTTCGTCCGACGATCGCGCCCCCTAATATCCCGACAACGTCGGAATAAAGCACTAGCAAAGGCATCATGATAGAAAGGGCAAGCAATCTCGGGCTAACCACGTAGTCCATCGGCGAAATCGCCAGCGTTCGGAGCGCGTCAATTTCTTCAGAGACCTTCATGCTGCCAATCTGGGCCGCGAATGCTGCTCCAGTGCGACCGGCCATGATTATCCCGGTCATAATTGCACCCATTTCGCGAGCCATGGCGACCGCCACCAAATTGGCGACGTAGATACCCGCTCCAAACTGTCGAAGTTGAACAGCGCCAACGAAGCCAAAGATGAGTCCAGTGAGGAAACTGATCAACCCAACGATTGGTAACGCTTGAGCACTACACTCTTCCATGGTGAGCCAGAACAATCGCCAGTCGAAGGCTGCCTTTCCCCGCAGGATGCGTCCGAAACTAAGAACGGTCTCACCGGTGAACTGCAGGGTCGATTCGATCCCGCCAATGGTAGCGATCGTCTTCTTTCCGACGTGCTCGAATAAGGAGGCAGATGTTTTGTTTCCTCGTCCGGTTCTCCTCTCAGGAACCTCTTCGGCAAGGGCGACCAAACTTGCGATATTTGGTGGAAGCGAATCGCCTAGAAATTTCACTTTGTGTTCCCGGCACCATTCCTCCGCACGAACTACGACGATCAAGAGGCTGGTGTCCCAGGAACTGAGCTGAGACATATCAAATTGGAGCGCCTCAGCGGGCGTTTGGTGATCGAGTTCTGAGAATAGATTGTCGATTTCGCGATGTTGGGTATGACGGACACTCCAGTTTCCTTCGAAGGTCAGAACAAGCCTCTGACCACTACGGCTGAGGTTGACTTTTGGAGCTGCCGTTGAAATAGCTGAATTCGTCGTACCCATCTTAGATCGCGCCTGGCGGGCAGTCGTCTCATGGCGCATTCGAAAACATATATTGATGAACAGCTCCAAGCATCTTTCTCGCTTGTCGAATCTAGAAGGGGTGGCCAAGCATGCAACCTTTAAAGTACGCGTTGCCTCCCGCTTTGCTGGTGCGTAAGCGAAAGCTCCTGCTTTTGCATCGTGGAAGGCTAAGTTACGTTCAGCTTCCGATGAATGTCTTAACTACCACCGGCTCCGAACCGCACCAAGAGACCCACTACACGATCGTGATCCCGGTCTACAATGAGGAAGACGTTGTGGGTGCCCTGCTGGACGAGCTCAGCACGGTTGTGAGCACTTGGCGCAGCAACTATGAAATCCTCATGGTTGACGATGGAAGCTCGGATCGCACGGCGGAAATTATCGGGAACCGGTTTGAGAATTGGAGTCAGGGTCAGCTGGTCAGACTCACGCGAAACTGCGGTCAGGCAGCTGCTTTATATTACGGTATGAAGCGCGCCCGCGGACAGGTGGTGATTCTGTTGGACGGCGATGGCCAAAACGATCCGCGCGATATACCGAAAGTCCTGGCGCCACTCGACCAGGTCGACATGGTCGTCGGCGTCCGTGTCGAACGTCAGGATTCGTTGGCCCGTCGAACCATGTCACGGTTGGCCAACGCGGCGCGAAGCCGAATCCTGGGGGATGGCGTCGCTGACAGCGGATGTGGGATCAAAGCGTTCCATCGGCGCGTGGTTGACGCGTTTATCCCGATGCGGACGCTTTATTCGTTTATGCCGGCCCTGGCTGTCAGCGCGGGATTCACCATACGCCAGGTTCCGGTCCATCATCGACCTAGGAGCGGCGGGAAGTCAAAATACGGAGTTCGGCAATTCTTATGGAAGCCGCTACTAGACCTTGCGGGCGTCTGGTGGTTTTCTCGGCGGCGATGTCCGTTAGCGGCGGAAAAGTCTTGAGCCTGCATCGGTCACAAATCTTTAGAGATTTGCGACCAATGCAGGCTGTGCGAGCGGAACTCACCGGCTACGCCGGAACGTTCCGCTGGTTTCGGTTTTTGCGCGATTTTTGCGGGCTAGCCGCCAACTTCAGTTTTCGCTTCCTCCTCCTCTTTCTCCACCTCTTCTTCGGGTCTGGTCACCATCTCGGTGTTGGCGTCGTAGTCCATCAGGCCTGCATACCTGCCCCATGCGATCATGGTCTCGAGTATTTTCTCGGGATTCTCGTAGGGCAAAGCAGTCGAGATATCTTTCATTACCGTCTCGCGATCGATTTCCTCCTGGACCTCCAGGTAGCCGAGAATGATGTGGAACAAGCGGAGTTTTTGAACCTGTTCCGCGAAGATCTGCTTGCGCGTATCACTGTCGGCAGCCATGAACTTCTTGCCGAGCTCGGTAAAGCGCACCTCGTCTTTAGGCGTATCGACGAACTCGAGGATCTCCGCAGCTTTGACTAGTGAAATGGTTTCACCGTAGTCTTTCCCAATTTCGTTCGCGATATCGTAAATATTATCCAGGTCCGGATGATCTTGCAGAATGCTCAGTAAGCCAAGTATCCGGCCGACCGGAACGGTCGGTATTGATTCCAGCCGAGCTCTTGCGCGAGAGATGGGTCTGCCGGAAACCGGGGCCGGCTCTGGTGGATGATCCGGCAAAGCTTGCATGGTGATCGTATCGTGGATCACGTTTACCAAACGCTCAAATTCCTGATCATGCGGGTTTCGGGGATAGGCAAGGCTATTTTCCATGACCAGACCGAGACGGCCCGGATGCGGAAACAGAACACAAATGCGTGTGGCCATTTCCACAGCTTCCTCAATATTGTGTGTCACCATGAAGATGCTCTTCAGCGAAGTAGCTTGCTCCTTCCAGAGCGTGACCACTTCGTTCCGTAAGTTTTCGGCGGTGAGAACATCTAAAGCGCTGAAGGCTTCATCCAGGCAAAGGATTTTTGGCTCGGCCACTAGCGCTCGGGCAATACCCACACGCTGTCGCATGCCTCCCGAGATTTCGCGTGGATAAGCGTCGTGGTAGTTATTGAGGCCGATC
>DASZGG010000015.1:0-8292 GCA_035939025.1 Chthoniobacterales bacterium
GAATCGAGGTAAGGAAACAGCTCTTTCGGACCCCCGGCGTGGAGCAACCGGACCTGGCCGATTTCTTTGACTCCGTGCTCCAAATGTTTTTGCAGCCGCTGGACGACAGAATCGAGTTGGTCGATGGAATTTGCGACCACCAAACCACCGACCAGGTCGTAGGCAATCCCGGTTTCGCCGGCCGCGGCGAGCTTGGCCACGAGTTCAGGATAATATCTGACTGCGGCGAAGGAGAGCTCTTCATAACGCGGATCTCTGTTTTGCGAGAGCCAAGGACAGACGATCCCTGCTCCGGCAAAGGTTGCTCGTCCCGGAGCATCGCTGTCGATGAAATAAACTTCTGCACCAAGTTGTGTCAGATGAAATGCCGTACTCGCGCCGACGATTCCTGCTCCTACAACGACGGTTCTCATGAGGCGGCAATTTAAGCTTTCACCCTTGCCGCGCGAGTTTAGTTTTGGATCACTAGTGTACCGTCTCGCAATATAATAATGACGGCGTTGCGTTCAAAATGGGCCGCCGGCAAGGCGCGAGGAGGGCGCATATCTCAATCGATACGTAACCGACGAGCAACGCGGCCGCCGGCCCATTTTCAACGCAACCCTCCGGGCCGCGGCCAGTTGGCTGTTTTTCTGCGTTGCTCGCTCGGCCCGTATGGATCCAGATATGGGCGCTTCGCTCGCGCCTTGAAAAACAGCCAACTGACCTGCGGCGACGTCACTATTATATGCGAGACGGTACACTAGCACTAATCGTAAGCGAAGGCTCCAGCCTTGGCCCTGCGTGGCGCGCCCGGCTGGCAAAGGCCTGAGCCTTCGCTTACGCTGGCTCGAGGAACAGATGGCTTCGATTCATTTATTTTCAAACCCGCCCAGCACCATATTCCTCCGCAGCCTGGCAGTGCACAAGACTGGAGTCCGCCAGGGTATGGTGCTGGGCTTTCTAACCCCCAAAGAGCTCGTCGCTCCGGCATTTGGGTGATTTTTGCGGGTTAGAGCTGATTGTCTTTAGCCCGCTGCTCGAGTGTATTGTAAAGCTCCTTGCCGGCGTCTTCCGGAGTTGCATTCTTGTAAATCGCCTTTTGCAGAGCCTCTGTAATATCGTTGATGACGAGGCCCCAGTTGATCGGCGCCAAGGCCACGCCGGTTGGCAACTGCGCTATGAAGGCCTGTTCCCACCAGTCGTTTTTGAAGTCGGGCAATTCCGCGACATCTTTTCTGGGCGGATTGACCCCTTCGATCCGGTTTGCGGTCGCCACGAACTCTTTGCTTGTCAGAATCTTGACGAGATTCCAGGCATCTTTCTTATCCTTGCTGAACGCGTTGATCGAGATCGGCTTCACCTCCAGATAAGTCGCCTGGACGCCTCCCGGTGGCAGGGGCAGCGGAGTTACACCCGTTTCTTCTTCGAGAATCTTCTTCGCAACGTCACCGCTCGTCCGGTAACTGTAGATCCACGGACCCATCGGTACCATTGCACTCTTTCCCGACACATAATCGGTGTCTGTCGCTTGATAATCGTTTCCGCGCGTATTCTGGTTCGCCGCAGACGGGGTCGCCGCGAAAAAGAAATCGGTGTAGAGCTTGAGGACCTGGGCCAGCTTTTCGGGCGTTGTATTCATCACCCATTTCTTGCCGGCTTCATCGTATTTGTAAGGATTCTCGCCGTTGTTCACCTCAAAGAAGAACGAAATAAATTCCTGAAACGTTCTGACACTTCCGTTTTTCGTCGTTAACCCCAGACCCGCAACGCCGGATTCCTTTGAGGAGATTGTGGCCGCGTCCTGCAGGAAATCGTCCCAGGTTTTCGGCGGCGTGAGCCCGTATTTCTCAAACAGATCTTTCCGGTAAAGTAGGACGCGAACGTTTGTATTGTACGGGACGCCGTAGAGTTTTCCGTTAAGAGTCAGAGCCTTGATGGTGCTTGGGATGAACTGGTCTTTGTCTGGCCATTTGTCGAAAAGATCATCAATCGGAGCGAGCAATCCGGCTCTCTGATAAGCAATCATCCCTTCAAGCACGGATTCGATCACATCCGGCTTGCCTTTGCGACCTTGAACGACAAACTTTTGCTGGCCATCCTGGTAAATCGGCGGCCCGTAATTGTCGGCGACGGTCACCCCGGGGAGTTCCTTCGGCAGGCTTTCTTTCAGCCATTTGGTCAAGGGCGCTTTCATGGGCCCTTCGGATGAGAGTGGTGTGAACCAGAGATCGAGCTCTGCGGCGAACCCGACCGACGCTGTAGCCGCGAGTGCGGCGATGATCGGCAGGATATAGGGGAACTTGATGCGCATGATCGTTGCAACTCCTTCGAATCTTGAAGTTTGATAGTGTTAACAGGTGATATTGTGGGGAACTTAAACGGGTTAATTGTTTAATCCGAAGCGACCGCTGGCAAGTCGAGAATTTAGGATATTCGCGACTGAATCTCTCTGCATCGCAAAAAAGATTAAGTCCAGTCGCGCGTGTGCGCCCGGAACGCGCAGGCGCGTACCCACCATCGCGCCGGAGAGCGGTTTTTCGCAAGCAAAGCGGGATGTGCAACCTTGTGAACCCATCCATGCCCCCGGCGCTTGTGCGAACGGCTGCGACAGGTTATTCTCAGCTTTTTCCGATGGCAGCCATGGACTCAGATACTCGACAGCTTTTCGATGAATTCGTTGTGCCCAATTACGGCAGGTACGATCTCGTTTTGGTTCGTGGATTGGGTTCCCGCGTGTGGGATGAGGACGGGAAAGAGTATTTGGACTTCGGCGGGGGTATTGCTGTCTCCACTCTCGGGCATGCACATCCGCGATTGGTCGAGGCGTTGGATCGGCAGGCTCGAGAGTTGATTCACTCTTCGAATCTTTATTACACGCGGCCCCAGGCCGAGCTTGCCCGCAGACTGGTCGAAATTGTCGGCTCGCCCGGGAAGATTTTCTTTTCGAACAGTGGTGCGGAGGCGAACGAGGCGGCCATCAAGCTGGCTCGAAAATTCGGGAACGAGTGCGCAGGAGTCAGCTCCGATAGCTCGCCGAGATATGGAATCCTGACGTTTCTGCGGTCCTTTCACGGGCGAACCATGGCGGGAATATCCGCAACGGGGCAAGAGAAGGTGAAAGAGGGCTTCGCTCCATTGCTGCCTGGGTTTAAACATCTGCCATTCAATGACCTAAACGCCGTTGAAGAGGCGATAACTAGCGAAACTGTGGCCGTTTTGGTTGAGCCGGTGCAAGGCGAGGGTGGTATTTACCCAGCCAGCAGGGAGTTCCTGCTCGGGCTACGACGCATTTGCGATCGGTACGGTATGCTTCTGATGCTGGACGAAATCCAATGCGGTCTGGGTCGTATGGGGAACTGGTGCGGCTGGAAAGAGATTGTCGGCGAGGATTTCGTGCCGGATACCGTCAGCTGGGCAAAGGGAATCGGAGGGGGATTTCCTTTGGGCGCTACTTGGATTCGCAAGAGATTAGTTCAACGTTTGGCGGGAGGTCCGGTTAGCCTCTGTGACCTATTGCAACCTGGGAGTCATGGAACGACCTTCGGAGGTACTCCTCTTGCCTGCGCGACCTCTCTGGCGGTCCTGGGGACTATTGAAAGGGATGGGTTGCTCGCAAACGCACGAGCGCTGGGCGATTATGCAAAACGAAAACTCGAGGCTGTCCCGGGAATAAAAGAAGTTCGCGGTATGGGGTTAATCCTAGGGATTGAGCTGAACGATCAGTTCGTTAGCCGGGCCGCAGGCGTAAAAGCGCCTTCTCACCTGGTCGCGATTGCATCAATGCGCAACGGCCTCCTATCGGTACCGGCTGGCCCATCGGTGATTCGCTGGTTGCCTCCGCTGAATGTCACAAGCTCGGAGATCGACGAGGCGGTGTCAATCCTCAGCCGGACCTTGGTGGCGATGGTTACATGAAGCATTTTCTTTCGATTGAAGGACAGACGGCCGAACAGCTCACGACTCTGCTGGATCTGGCGATTAAACTTAAGGCAGATCGAGGCAAGACATCCGAGCGCCCGCTTTCCGGGCAAGCTTGGGCAATGATCTTCAGTAAACCGTCGACCCGAACGCGAGTGAGTTTTGAAGTAGGCATTCGTGAACTCGGGGGAAGTGTCATATTTCTTTCGCAAAACGACATACAATTGGGCAGAGGAGAACCGATCATCGATACAGCCCGGGTCCTTGGGCGGATGGTTCATGGCGCAGTCATACGAACCTTTGCTCAAAGTGATGTTGAGAGGTTTGCCGAATACGGCCGGATTCCGACAATTAATGCGCTGACCGATCAGGAACATCCGTGCCAGATCTTAGCTGATCTTCTCACTATTTTAGAAAAGCGTGGAAGCTTGGATGAGCTCACGGTTTGTTTCGTCGGCGATGGCGACAATAATGTCGCGCGTTCCTGGATTTGGGCTGCCGAGCGGCTTGGGTTCGAGCTTCGAATTGTGGCTCCGGAGAACTACCGACCTGAGGCTTCCCTCCTGCAGAAGCTGACAAACCCGAAGATCATCATAACGGAGGATATAACCGCCGGGGCTGATCGGGCAGACGTTCTCTACACCGATGTCTGGGTGAGCATGGGGCTTGAAGACCAAAGCGCGAGGCGTCTCAGAGAGCTTGCGTCTTTTCAGGTAAACGAACAACTGGTCGCTAGAGCGGCTTCCGGAGCCCTGGTGCTTCACTGTTTACCTGCGTACCGCGGAAAGGAGATCACCGACGAGACCTTGGAAAAGCATGCCCAGACCATCTTCGACCAAGCCGAAAACAGACTACATGCGCAGAAGGCAATCCTGAGTCACGTGAGAAATTGATTGCGTTGCAGGGTGCAATAGTGCAGTTGGTCAGCCACTAAATCTCCTTCCTACGTTCAATTATGATTGTCCCGTTTTTGGCAGCTTTACTTCTACGGTCTGGTGTTTGGTTGGCTCTCCTATGCGCGCTGCTGGGTCTGGGTTTCGCCTATTATTTGGTTCGACGGGTAATTTCGTGTCCTCCAGGCAATGAGCGCATGCGTCAGATCGCAAGTGCAGTCGAGGAAGGGGCCAAGGCATATTTGAACCGGCAGATAATTTCCGTCAGCCTGATCGCGGCGGTGATTTTCGTGATCTTGATCTTTACCAAAGGATTTTATACATCGATTGGTTTCCTGATTGGGGCTGCTTGTTCGATGGCAGCAGGATACATTGGCATGCGTATCGCCGTACTGTCGAACTCTCGCACCGCACAGGCAGCTACGGATTCAAAACACGCAGCTCTTCGAGTTGCTTTTAACGGAGGAGCCGTAACGGGATTGCTGGTTGTTGGATTGGCCCTGCTAGCAGTCGGGCTCTATTACAAGCTGGGAGAAGCCATCTTAGGAAACCAAGAACAGGTTGTCAGCAGTTTGGTCGGTCTAGCGCTCGGCGCCAGTTTGATTAGCGTTTTTGCCCGGCTGGGAGGAGGCATTTATACTAAGGCCGCAGATGTCGGCGCAGATTTGGTCGGCAAGATTGAAACTAATCTGCAAGAAGATGATCCACGGAATCCGGCGACGATCGCGGATAACGTGGGTGATAACGTTGGAGATTGCGCCGGGATGGCTGCGGATGTTTTCGAGACGTATGCGGTGAGTATTATCGGAGCGATTCTTGTCGGATTTCTGACTATTCCCAAATCGCCGGAGGCGGTGGTTTTTCCATTTCTGTTGGGCGGTATTTCGGTAGTCGGAGCGATCGCAGGTATCTGGTGGGTGAATTTCCGCAAGACCAATCCAACCCAGGTCTTGGTGGAGGCTGTCGGTGTAAATGCTCTCGTCTCAGCGATTCTTTATTGGCCGGCGACGAAACTACTATTTACTGGTGCAGTTCAGGCCGGTCACTCAACGTTCGGTGCCAATCGGTTGTATCTGGCAGCGCTGATCGGACTTGCGATGACAGGAATCATCGTTGCCATCACGAATTACTATACTTCGATTTCGTTCAGACCAGTTCGAAAGATTGCTCTGGCGTCGGAGACAGGCCACGCGACCAATATCATTGCCGGACTCGCGGTTGGCCAGCAGGCAACTGCTCTGCCGGTCCTCTTTATCTGTCTGGCGATCGTCCTGAGTTATCATTGTGCGGGACTTTATGGGATCGCGATCGCCGTTATGAGTATGCTTTCCATGGGCGGGATCATTATTTCACTCGATGCCTTTGGACCTATTACCGATAACGCGGGCGGAGTCGCGGTGATGAGCGATTTGCCCGAATCGACCAGAGAGGTAACCGACGAACTGGATGCGGTCGGAAACACGATGAAAGCAGTCACGAAAGGATACGCCATTGCTTCAGCCGGCCTTGCCGCACTCGTTCTTTTCGGTTCGTACGTCTCCGAAGTGAGAACCCACTCGTCGGCCGTCGGTGGACGCGAAATGCAGTCTTCCGATTTCTCGCTTGAGCGGCCTCAAGTCATCATCGGACTATTCATTGGCGGACTTTTGCCGTTTCTTTTCAGCGCATTCAGTATGCAGGCCGTCGGGAAAGCCGCTGGAGCAGTTGTGAAAGAGGTTCGGCGCCAGGTCCAGGCTAAACCAGGGATTTTGACGGGAGCTGAAACTCCCGAGTATGCAAACTGCGTTGACATTGTGACGAAAGCGGCTCTGAGAGAAATGATTGTCCCGGCACTCCTTCCAGTTTTGTTTGTCCTTGTGGCATCGTTTTTCGGGTACGTGGTCTTGGGAGCGGTACTGGTCGGGACAATCGTAACCGGGTTGTTTGTTGCGATCTCCATGACCTCCGGAGGCGCTGCCTGGGACAACGCCAAGAAGTACATCGAGGGAGGCAAACTCGGCGGAAAAGGATCTCCTGCTCACCAGGCGGCCGTTACCGGCGATACGGTCGGCGATCCTTACAAGGACACGGCCGGGCCTGCGATCAATCCGATGATCAAGGTGGCGAACGTCCTGGCCATCCTGATCATCCCCATCGTGTTCAAATGAGCCTTCCAACGAAGGCTGGATCTGGGGAAGAGATTCAAGAACTCAAGAATGCTGCAATGAGAAAGGCGGCGCTAGCTCGCGGGTTCTGCTTGAATTCTTGAGTTCTTGAGTTCTTGAGTTCTACTTCCCGTATGAAAGCACTCCTTCTGACGAATGAGTATCCCCCCTATATCTATGGGGGTGCAGGTGTTCACGTCGATTACCTGAGCCGCGGACTGGCAAAGATTATGGATGTCGAGGTACGCTGCTTTGGGGACCAGGAAATTGACCAGCCGCATTTGAATGTCCGAGGATTTGGTGTCAATACGGCAATTTTCCGTTGTCCGAAGAATCTGAACTCCGTGTTCGGAGCGATTCGGCGTTGTACTGACTTCAACACAGTCGGTGTGGATGCCAACGTCGTTCATTGCCACACCTGGTACTCCCATTTCGGCGGGATTTTGACGAAGCTCAACTATCACATTCCCTTGGTTCTGACAGTTCATTCACTGGAGCCGCTGCGCCCATGGAAGCGGGAACAGTTGGGGCACGGGTACGATTGTTCGACTTGGTTGGAGAAAACCGCTACCGAAATGGCCGATGCGGTGGTCGCTGTGTCCGAAGAAACCCGTCGCGACATATTGCGGCTGTTCGACGTGGACCCAAAACGAGTTCGGATCATCTATAATGGCATTGATCCTGAAGAATACTATCCACGTCAATCGCGCGAAGAATTGACAAAAAACGGGATTGATCCGAATAAGCCTTTTATTTTGTTCGTCGGTCGAATCGCTCGGCAGAAAGGCATTATTCACCTGGTCAACGCGATTAAGTACCTGGAGCCGGGGTTTCAGGTCGTCCTTTGCGCCGGAGCGCCGGATACGCCTGAGATCGCAGAGGAAATGAAGCGAGCTGTCGCGGAGGCACAAAGAAAAAGGGACGGGGTCATCTGGATCGAGAAAATGGTTCCGAAAGAGGTTGCTTACCAGCTTTACAGCCATGCGGCGGTCTTTTGCTGTCCGTCGATTTACGAGCCTTTCGGAATCATTAATCTGGAAGCCATGGCCTGTGAAACTGCGGTCGTAGCCTCGGCCGTGGGGGGGATTAAAGAGGTGGTAGTCGATGGTGAGACTGGTTATCTCGTGCCATTGGAGCAGATGCAGGAGAGCCCCTTCGAACCGGTTGATCCGGACAAATTTTCCCGCGATTTCGCAGAGAAAATTAATCAACTGATGAGGGACGAACATTTGCGCCAAAAGTTCGGAGAAGCCGGACGCAGGCGAGCTGTCGAGAAGTTCAGCTGGTCCACGATCGCCGCCGAAACAAAGAAAATGTACGAGTCACTGCTAATATAAGTTTTGAGTTTTGAGTTT
>DASZGG010000016.1:0-4963 GCA_035939025.1 Chthoniobacterales bacterium
AATCCCGATCATTTCGCAATCAGACTAACTGAACAAAATAGTTGCAGGACATCGGTCTATTTGCGTTCGCGGAATCCCAATCACCGACGACGAGGACGATTCCAAATTTCGGAATTTGGGCTAAAACCCTACCCGCGAATCAGGCGGAATCCCTATAGCTTCCTGCGCGCTCTTGAGTTTGAATAGCTCGAGGAAATTGTTCGGGGGCTCAATCTGAGTTCGACTTATTCGGCGGAGGCCCGGGGGTCGGCGCAAAAAATCGTGCCGGCCCCGCTCTTTTTTCGTAACGAGCCGTCTCGGTTTGCTCACCCCTCCTGTTGGGCGACCCAATCGATCGCGAACTTCACCATATCTTCTGAGTCCGAAAACCCGAGCTTCTCTTTGATGTGCGCTCGATGTGTCTCGATCGTCTTCACACTCAAATGGAGTGTCTCCGCAATCGACCGGGTGGAATGGCCCTTGCCAAGCAACTGCAGGACCTCCAACTCGCGGTCCGACAAGGCATCTACCGGTGAACCTGTTCCTGCTTCAACCGACTGCACTGCCTTGAAAATCAGTTTCTCTCCGAATTTTGGACTGACGTAAATTTTGCCCTGCATCACTTTGGAAATCGCCTCTGCCACGTGATTCATGGCTTCGGCCTTCATCACATAACCGAGAGCGCCTGCCTTCAAAGCGCGCAGTCCAAAGACTGCTTCATCGTGCATCGAGATTACGAGGATCGGAAGGGCGGGTTCCTCCGCTTTCATCAACTTAATCAGCTCGATACCGTTTGTTCCGCGAAGGGATAGATCCAGTAGCACCAAATCCGGTTTGAGCCGCCTCATCGAGTCCAGCGCTATCGGCGCAGAATCGGCGTGGCCGCAGACCTCAAGATGCGACTGCTCCGTGATCAGGCCGGCCAGGCCAAATCTAAAAATCGGATGGTCATCTACGATCAATACCCTTTTCTTCCCCTTTTTGGGCTCCTCGGTCATTTCTATTTCAGTATCGATCATAAACTCTACTCCGAACGCCATTGCGTCTGGTTTACTTCTCTCAAGCAAACTCTCCCTTGTGGTCAAGAGTTGCTCATCTAATCCTCAACCCTGATTCTCACCGGATTGCACCAAATTTTGCAACTCCAGGACTGCTTCGTTCAAAAGTTCCGCCAGATCTGAGGCTTCTTTTCCGAGCTCCTCGCTCAATTTCACAACTTTCCCGGCTAAAAGCCTGCACCCGAAAGCCGCTCCCAGGAGCTGTTGCGAAACACCTTTGTGGAGTTCGTTCCGGATCCGGCACCGCTCTAATGCTCGCCCCTCCGAAAGGTGTGCGGCATGGACACGCTCGAAGAACGGATTGGTATAGGGAATGAAAACACAAAGAATGGATTGGCCAAGCTTCTTTTGAGCAGCCGGGGCAGAAGAGCGCATTTCAAAGTCCAAAACCTGTCCATCAACCGACTTGAATGCCACTTGGACTTGCACAGGAGTTCGAGCCGCGAGAGCAGCTTCCCAGCGAGCTCTGTCCGCACGAGTGATATGGGGTAGGACGCCTTCAACAAACCAGAGCCGGTCATCAAGAGGCGCAGCCATATTGATCAGCGTGATCAGCGAGGAAAATAGTCCGTTGAATTCGATGACTTCCGCGCTAACCGGTTCGACTCGGACAGCCGGCAACCCGAACTCCTGCAACAACGTACAAACCTCTTCCCGCAGCGTTGTCACGACTGCTTTTCTTCTTTCAACTTGCTTGCTTCGCGCAGAAGTGCCACCAGCGCGTCCGGCGTGAAAGGTTTTACCAAGTGGTGATCGTAGCCGGCTGCACGGCTTCTCCGCTGGTCATTGACGGTCCCATATCCACTCATTGCAATCGCGAATTGTGGCCGGTGATCCCCCAGCTTTTCCAGCAGCTGCCAACCATCGCCGTCCGGCAATCCGATATCACTGATCAGCACATCGCAACGCGACTCTGGAATTTCCCGCAGGGCCGACACCATGTCCGCCGCGACGGTCACCTTGTAGCTCAATTGTTCCAGATACAACTGCATGTATCTCACGGTATCCTCATGATTCTCGACCAAAAACACACGTAGCGAATGCATAGAGAAATTATTTCTCAACAACGTTTCCCGGGGTCTCCGGCACACCGGTGAGGCCTAGTCGGACGGTAAAAGCGGCTCCAAGATCCCTTCCCTCGCTACGGACCGCGATCGCTCCACCGTGGTCGTCTATAATCGCCTTCGAGATCGCTAATCCTAACCCAAGACCGCCAAACTGTCTTACTATGTCTTTGTCCCCCTGTTCAAATGCTACGAAAATTTTCCGAATGATTCCAGCATCAATGCCGATCCCAGTATCCGATACCTCTACAACGATATCGTTTTTCTCGTTTCTGGAAGTGACAAAAATCACTCCACCGTCGGGAGTGAACTTGATCGCGTTCTTTAATAGATTCCAGAAAACCTGCTGGATGCGCGCAACGTCACACTGAACTAGGGAATGCGCTGCCGCCAATTGGAGGTTCAAGCTTTGTTTCTTTTGCTGGACGCCTGTTTCGCACACTTCAATCGCGGCTCGCAAAACAGTATGGAGATCGACCACTCGAAACTGGAGCTCCAACTGATTCCGAGCAATTCGGGTCAGATCGAGAAGATCGTCGATTAAGCGTGCCTCGAGCTCGACATTTCGAAAGATCATACCAAACGCATTACGAGCTTGTTCTGAGAGCTCTTGTGCGTCCCGAAGCCAGCTGGCCACCATCATGATGGGAGTCAAAGGAGTCCTGAGCTCATGGCTAAGAACCGCCAGAAACTGGTCTTTGGCTCTGGTGGCGTTTTCTGCTTCCCGCCGAGCCAACTCTGCCGCGTTCAGAGCGGTACGAAGCTGGTGTTGGTTCTCTTGCAAGGCCTCATCGAACTGACGCCTCTCGGTTACATCGCGCGCTACTCCACCCATGCGCGTTGGCCGGTCGAAATCGTCTCTAAACGCTCGACCGGTAGCTGCGATCCAACGCACCGCACCGTCTGGATGAAGTACTCGGTACTCAATGTCGTAGGGTACGTCATTCCGAATGGATTCTTCGATCGCGTTCATCGTGCGGTCACGATCCTTCGGATGGAGCACAGCTAAGAAGTCTTCAAACGTAATTTTTGCTTCCGGCGGATGACCGAACAATATCTTGCACTGTTCTGACCATGCCAATTCATTTGTTTTCAGATCCCAATTCCAGATTCCCAGCTTGCCTGCCGCCAGCGCCAGACTTAGTCGTTCCCGCTCGGTCTCAAGTTCTTCTTCCCGTGTTCTCTTTTCCAAGGCAATTGAGGTAAGGTGGGTCGCCATTTGTGCCAATGGGGAATCGCTTGTCACAAACTTAGCCGACTTCCTGCCTAACAGAGAAAATACTGCTATCGGTCGCCGTTTGGAATCGAAGATTGGGACGAACAAGCAGCTGCGAAACCCCTCCGCGGTCAATGCCAGCGCCCAGGCGCTGCCATTCCATTGCCGGTCCCCTGCCAGATCCGCACACCATATCGCAGAATGATGATTGGAGTTCGGGTTATTCGGAATCAGAAAATGAGGCTCCATTTGCAGGAGGCGCACTTTGCAAGGGCGCGGCAGACTTGGCGCGTAGACATTCGAGAAGGCAGCTCCATCCGAATTTATCGTAGAGATGGCACACCTCACATCGGGCTCGACCTTCTCTACCAAAAGTGCCAGCGTTTCAATTGTACTCTCAAAGGCCGCGCCGCGCGCGATCATCTCAAGTACCTTTTTTTGGCCAGAGAGTAGCTCATCGGAACGTTTCCGCTCACCTGCCAAATGCAACTGATTTTCGATCTGCCTTAAAAGTGCATTACCACTCAACGGCTTAATCAACAAGGCCGAAGCTCCTGCCTCAAGCGCAGCAGAAAATTCGTTCAGATCATTCACCGCGACGACTATGCCAAGTTCATCATAAGCTTCGGTTTGTCGATATCGAACGAACCAGCTAAGCCCGCAAAAAACCACGCCCCGAATCTGACTGCGCGACCAGAAGTCGGGTTCCTCAGGAATTGCGTTCAAGAAGACGAAATCGAGCCGAGCCTTGCAGCTCTCAATCGCCCCGAGCATATCCTGGAAATCACCGATTACCGCAACCATTGGCTTTGGTAACGCAGCACATCCGACGCTTGGCAAATTCTCCACCCACGAGCCTTTCATGCGACCAACTCCAAACGCTGCTGGCGCAAGGGACTTCGCCAATCGCGATTTTCGGTTTCGCCGACCAGTCGAAAGCCCCAATCACCCATCATTCTCTGAGCGATATCTGAGTCGGCTCTCGTCAAGAGAACGACGCGCCTGTAGTTCTTTTCCGAACAGAACTGGAGCGCTTCGGCGACAAGAGACGAACACACCTCGTCGGGATTGTACCACGGATGAACAATGAACCAACGAAACTGCGCCTCGCCATAGGCAGGGCTATGCGCATCGACCACCAGCGATCCAGCAATCGTTCCCTGTACATTCCCGAGCAAAAACAAATCGCCCAGCGGATCCATGTCCAAGAGAAACGCGGAGAGGCCCATCGCTATTTTTGCCTCAAAGGCGAGACCGAGTTCCGGTCCCCCTGCATAATGCTTCGCATGAAGCGAGACAATCGCTCCAATCGCCCCTGACGTGTAACCTCTGGTGACGTTTACCCTTGCCATCTGCCTTCCTGAATCATCATCTCAATTCGAATTTTTCCGGTTCTTACCACGTCAATTGGCTACGCATGGTGAATTCTTATATTGCCAAATGAGGTCATTTACTATTCGTTCCCCAGAGCCGGAGCGGTTGGGTAAATAAGGGCCCAAAAAAACCGTTCCTACTGCGATCCGGCCCACCGCATCACTTGACCTGTCAGATCTGGATGTCCATGGAACAAGCTAACGTCGATTCCGCCAAAAAATATGTCATTGAGTTTCTGGTCCACGGGGATGTCTCAGTAGCCAAGCAGATTG
>DASZGG010000017.1:0-7310 GCA_035939025.1 Chthoniobacterales bacterium
TTTTATGTCACAGCATCGCAGTTTGAAAGGCGCCAGCACCATCGCGGCGAAACGGAACGTTTTGAAGCGATTTGAGCGTGTGGAGCTGCTTAAGAAGCGGGGGGCGTTTAAACCCGGCGACAAAGTCATCGGCTTGCCGAAGACCAAGCCGGACGCGTGAATGCGACTGAATCGATTTCTTGCGCTTGCCGGAATCGCCTCACGCCGAGGTGCCGAAGCGTTTATTCGCGACGGCCGGGTAAGCGTGAACGGGAAGGTATGCACCGATTTCTCGACGCAAATCGCCCCCTCCGACCACGTTAAGGTTGAAGGTCGTCCTGTCCGAGCGAGTGAATTTGTCTACATGCTCCTTAATAAACCTCGGGATTTCCTGACAACCCGAGCCGACGAGAGGTCCCGAAAGACAATCTACGAATTGCTTCCAGGCAAGTTGCCAAAGCTGGCTCATGTCGGGCGACTCGACAAGGAGTCGGAGGGTCTGCTTTTGCTGACAAACGATGGCGAGTTAGCCCTTCGGATGACCCATCCGAGATTTAAGCTTGAGAAGGAATACCTTGTGACGCTCGACCGGGAGTTCCAGATGGCAGATTTACCGAAGGTTCTAAAGGGTGTCTACCTGGCTGAGGGCAGAGCGAAATTCGCTGCCGTGTTTAAGGTAAACCCTCAGCAGCTCAGAGTGATTCTTACCCAAGGGATCAAACGCCAGGTCCGGCGCGTATTTGCCGCGTTGGACTACAATGTGAAGCGCCTGCAGCGGATCCGAATCGGCACGCTGACAGACGAGGGACTTCGCCCGGGTGATGTCCGGTTCCTGAGCCGGGAGGAAGTGCTTAGCCTCAAAACTGTTTCAGCTAAGACCTTGAAACTCGCCCGGTCAGGGCCAAGGAGTAAGGTAGCATAGGCTTCCAGCCTGTATCCTGGATTAGCGTAAGCGAAGGCTCCAGCCTTTGCGTGTTCATGGCGTGCCAACAGGCAAAGGCTGGAGCCTTCGCTTACGCTCAATCGGCGCAGAACGCAGGCTGGAAGCCTATGCTGATGCCACCTTGCTCGCCGTCCGGGCCAGCCGTTGAAAAAGGTGGATCGCTCGCTTAGCACCGGCTTCCACTGAAGCGATTTCGTAGGGCTGATGCTTGAACCAAGTGATTTGGCGCTTCGCATAGTTTCGGGTCTGCTGCTGGATCGTCTCCCTGCATCGATGCGCGTCGATGGTTCCAACGATCAATGAACGGATCAGCTTAAAGCCGATGGCTTGGGAGGCGGTTGGTCCAATCGCTTCGATAGCGGCAACTTCTGCGACTACCCCCTGCTCGAACATCTGGTCGACGCGCAGGTTGATTTTCTCAAACAAGACTGTGCGAGGCAGTTCGAGGAACAGCCGCGGGATTGAAGGATCAGGAGCCGATTCCTCCAGAAAACTGGAGAATGGCTTTCCCGACAAGATGCACACTTCCAGGGCTCGAATAATGCGGCGCCGGTTGTGTCGATCGATTCGCTTTGAGGCCAATGCATCGCGAGCGTCCAACTCTCTAAGGAGGTCCGAAGTTGAACGTTGATCCAGTTCTGTCCGGAGAGAGAAATCTGCCGGCGGCAGCTCCGGAAGCGAGCTTTCGAGTGCCCGGAGGTAGAATCCGGTACCGCCCACAACCAACGGAACGATTCCGTTCTGATTCAGCCGGGCAATCGTCGCGCGGGCTATGACAGCGTACTTCTGAGCGTCACACGGCTCGGTTAGCGGCAACTTGCTGATCAGGTGGTGGGGGGCGGCGAGCAACTGCGAAGGGGTAGGCTTGCAGCTCAGAATGTCCAAACCCTGATAAATTTGAAAGGCGTCCGCTCCGACGATTTCGGTGCGCACGTCTTGGGCAATCCGGATTGCGACATCGGTCTTACCAACGCCTGTCGCCCCGGCGAGGACCATATATCTCAATCCTTGCATAAAATGCAAAAGACCCGCGCTCCATTAGAGAGCGCGGGTCAAGATACTTCGAAGACTTTGATCAAATCAGGCGGCCCGCTCCATATCCGGAGTCTTAGCACCGCTTACGACCAACTTTCGGCCAAGAAACTCTTTGTCATGAAGTTCCTGAACAGCCCGGCGAGCCTCCTCAATGGTTGTCATCTGAACGAACGCAAAGCCCTTGGAGCGTTGTGTATACTTGTGACAGACAACCTCAGCATTCCGAACTTGGCCTACACCGTTAAACAGTTCGAAAAGGTCGCTTTCCGTAGCATCGAACGATAAGTTGCCTACATACAGCTTAGGCGAGGTAACCTCTACAAGTTCAGGTTTTCGGCTAATTTTCTCTCTAGTCGTCGCGCTTGGCACTGGTTTCTCTCCAATTTCCGGCGCTGCAGGAGGGGAACCCTTAAACAGCGCGACAATTCGCTGCCAAAAAGAGAGTTTAGGTTTGGGAGTCATTGAAGTAGCTCCTCGGCTTGGACGTTTGCGGCGTCCCCGACGAGATCTTCGTCCTGAGTAATGCATTGATTGGGATTTCATTTGAACACATTTCTGAAGTTCATCAGGTGAAGGGCATGCACTACGCATACTGAGAAAGAACAGTTTGGGCGGAAGGTAACCCTCAAAACCCAAGGCCTTCACCGCAACTTCCGGGAGCGCTCGAGCACCTCGGAAGGTGAGCACCAATTCGGCTATCCCATGAACAGTCTACCGAAGTGTCCTGGCCATTAAGGAAGAGCCTGAGACGATGCACTAAATCTTGAACGATTCAGGGCCCCCAACATCCTCAAGCCCGGGATCTCCCGTGTTACGGTTGGATATATAATCGACCTCCTCGAATCCGGCAACCTTTTTTGAGACAGGAGACAGGAGACAGGAGTCAGGAGTCAGGAGCCAGGAGCCGCGGCTGCAAAACAAAATGCGTGGCGTTGATCGGCTCGTGAAGACGCTATTCTTAGCGCACCATCGCTTCCGACTCCCGACTCCTGAATTCTGACTCCTGACTCCTGCCCCCTGCCCAACTACGCCATTCTTCCGCAGCAGTTTTTGTATTTCTTGCCGCTACCGCACGGGCAGGGGTCGTTGCGACCCACTTTCGGAGCCTCGCGTCGCACTGTCGGTATGACCAGTTCGAGTTCTTCGCCGTTATTGTCGTTTTGATCCTCGCGGCCCAATCCGAGATTCTCTCGGCGAGGCAGCGGCCCTGTAGGGATCCGCGCCGGCTGTGGACCCTCGGGACGTTGAACGATGTTGAAGGGAAGCGAAGACAGAAACTGCTCGAATGCCATCAAATTCGTCGTGCTTCGGAACAGATTGGACAGAACCTCGTTTTTGATGCTCGCCATTAGCTGACTGAACATGTCGTACGCTTCGGCTTTATATTCCACCAGCGGGTCTTTCTGGCCGTAGCTGCGTAAGTAGATGCCTTCCCGGAGACCATCCATTGCATAGAGGTGCTCCTGCCACAGCCGATCGATTGCGTTAAGAATGATGTAGCGTTCAAGTCCGGCAACTGCGTCGGATTCCTCGTGACTGACCTTCTGCTGATATGACTGTTTTATCCTGTCGACCAGAAACTGCGAATTTTCTTCGGCCGCTCGGGTCTCGAACTGGGCTGAAGTCTGGTTTAGACCCAAAGGAAATGTCGTATTCACCCATTGAAGTAAACCGTCGTAATCGGGTTCGCTGCCATCGGGCGGCTGCAGATACTCCAGAGCCTTGATGGGGACAACCTCGTCTACTATCTCGAAGATCAACTTCCGCGGCTCGGTGGTTTCAAGGGTTTCATTACGCAGCGTATAGACAACCTCGCGCTGCTTGTTCATGACGTCGTCAAAATCCAGAGTCCGCTTGCGGATAAGATAGTTTCGTTGCTCAACACGTTTTTGAGCCGTTTCGACGCTCTTGTTGAGCCAGGGATGTTCGAGCTCTTCACCGTCCTTAAGCCCGAATCGTTCCATCATTGAGGTCATCTTTTCCGACGCGCCAAAATTCCGCATCAAATCGTCTTCGAAACTGACATAAAAGCGAGAGGAACCCGGATCGCCTTGACGTGCACAGCGGCCGCGCAGCTGCCGATCAACCCGCCGTGATTCGTGACGTTCGGTACCGAGGACGTGCAGTCCACCGAGATCAGGGACTCCGTCGCCAAGTTTGATGTCTGTTCCACGCCCGGCCATGTTGGTGGAAATCGTGACCGTACCGCGCTGCCCTGCACGGGCCACAATCTCGGCTTCCTGCCGGTGATACTTTGCGTTGAGCACATTGTGCGGAATCTTTTCCCGTTTCAACATCCGGCTCAAGAGTTCCGATGCCTCGACGCTCGCAGTGCCGACAAGGACCGGCTGGCCCTTGGAGTAGCAAGCCTTGATTTCGTCGACGGCCGAGCTGTATTTCTCTCGGCGCGTTTTATAAATGCGGTCGTTATTATCATCGCGAATCACTGGACGATTCGTTGGGATGACGACAACGTCCAGTTTGTAGATGTCGTGGAACTCGTTCGCCTCGGTTTCGGCAGTGCCAGTCATTCCGGCCAATTTGTGGTAGAGGCGGAAGTAGTTTTGAATCGTGATCGTGGCGAGTGTTTGAGTTTCGCGATCGATCTGGACCCCTTCTTTTGCCTCGACGGCTTGATGCAGACCATCGCTCCAGCGGCGTCCCGGCATCTTTCGGCCGGTGTGCTCATCGACGATGAGGACCTTATTTTCCTCGATGACGTAATCGACATCTTTCTCGAACAGGCAGTAAGCGCGAAGAAGTTGGGAAATATTGTGTATCCGTTCGGCCTGGCTGTCACAGTACTGCTGGCGCAGCCGTTTGGCCTCGTCCTTGCGCGCCTGATCCAGTTGCTGATCCAGATCGATATCGGTAAATTCGGTGATCAGATCGGGCAAAACGAATGCATTTGGGTCATCCGGATTCAGGAACGAGCGCCCCATCTCGGAAAGATCTGAATCCTGATGCCTCTCGTCGATGGTGAAATAGAGCTCTTCTTTTAGGGCTACTAGTTCTTCCTTCCGGGAATCCTGATAGAATGAAAGTTCAGATTTATCGATGGCCTTGCGATTCTCGGGATCTTCCATCAGGCGGAGCAGACCTTTGTTCCGGGGCTGACCAAGCTTCACTTTAAAAAGGAGTCTCCCTGCATCTTCGAGTTGACCCTTTTCGAGCAACTCTTTCGCATCGGAAACCAATCGATTGCACATCATCGTTTGCTTTCGCACCAACTGTTCGACAAGCGGCTTAAACTTGTCGTATTGGTGGGACGAGACTGTTGCAGGCCCGCTGATGATCAACGGTGTCCGAGCTTCGTCGATCAGGATGGAGTCGACCTCATCGACGATCGCGTAGTAATAGCCTCGCTGGACTTGCTGTTCCTTTGTGGTGGCCATCCCGTTATCACGCAGGTAGTCGAACCCGAACTCGCTGTTCGTTCCATACGTGACGTCGCAATCGTATTGCTCCTTTCGCACCGAGGGCGATTGGTCGTGCTGAATGCATCCGACTGTGAGCCCGAGAAGTTTGTAGATCTCACCCATCCATTCAGCGTCTCGACGAGCCAGGTAATCGTTAACGGTGACAAGGTGGACACCGCGGCCGGTAAGAGCGTTGAGGTAAATCGGGCAGGTCGCGACGAGAGTTTTGCCCTCACCTGTTGCCATTTCAGCAATCTTTCCTTCGTGCAGCACGATCCCTCCGATCAGCTGAACGTCGAAATGGATCATGTTCCAGACAATAGGCTGGTCACAGATAAGGATGGTTTTGTCCCAGAGCCGGCGCGCCGCGTTCTTTACCATGGCGAACGCCTCGGGCAGAATCGCGTGCAGCCGGCGCGCGAGTTCGTCCGGATCATCGATGTTTGCCAGATCTTTTTTCCACTGGGCCGTTTTTTCCCGGAGTTGATCTTCAGTGAGGGACTGAAATTGTTGTTCCAACTGGTTGATCTTTTCCACAAGGGGGCGGATCCGCTTGACCTCCCGCTGGTTCTTCGAACCCAGAACCTTTCGTAAAATCCAACTAAGCATACAAATTTCCTTTTACTTGCTTCCAGGTCGGTCCACCGGAATCGACGCAAGGTCAGGAGGAAGCCTGTCAGGCTCGAACGTCTCCACGTGGAGCTTAACCAGACTGACGAATTTGCATCCAAAATCCGGCGATCGACTGCCGCTCCGGTCAACCAGGCAGCCCACAGCTACAACCTTTGCACCAAAATTTTTGACGATATCGATTGTCTCTTGAACTTTCGTGCCCCGGGTAACGACATCTTCAGCTACGATGAATCGCTCGCCAGGCAAAATCTTAAATCCACGTCGTAAGACCAACTTCCCATCCTGTTTCTCAGCGAAAATGTGGCGCTTACCGAGGGTTCTGCCAACTTCTTGTCCAACGATGATGCCGCCCATGGCCGGCGAAATGACGGCATCGCATTCTACGTCTGCGAGTTTTGATGCCAGGTCACAGCAGATCTCCGCGGCGATATCGGTGTGTTGCAGGACCATAGCGCACTGGAAGTACTGTCTGCTGTGCAAGCCGGAGCTGAGAACGAAATGGCCATGCAGCAATGCACCCGTTTTCTCGAACGTTTCTAAAATCGATTGAGCCACGTCTGTCTAAGAAGGTTTTACGGCAATTGCCTCGATTTCTACGTTAGCACCCTTCGGCAGAGCTGCGACTTGGATTGTTGAGCGGGCGGGCGGATCGCCCGGGAAATAGTTCCCATACACGGTGTTCATTTCATCGAATTTTGCAAGATCGGTCATAAATACGGTTGTTTTGACGACGTCTTCCAATCCGATCCCCTGGGCGCCAAGAACCGCAACGATATTTTTGAGGACCCGTTCCGTTTGTAGAGAAATGTCGTCGCTAATCAATTTTCCAGTCGCAGGATCCAACGGAATCTGGCCGGAACAAAACACAAACGAACCGGCCGCAATACCCTGGGAGTAAGGCCCGATAGCGGCGGGTGCTTCGGTCGTCGAAATCACCGTTTTCATGGGAAGCGTTGAAGGGTACCCAGCCGTGCGGAGGTGTCAACTGGTGATAGTGGCTGGTGGCTGGTAGATGCCTCCCAGCTACCAGCCACTAGCCACCAGCCACTAGCTTCCAGCCACTAGCCTCCAGCCACCAGCCACTACTTCCCCCCCAACGAGTTCAACTTCTCGCTCAACGCGGCAACCTGTTGCTTCAGATCTTTTAGCTCTTTAAGGATTCTCGGGAGCCGTCTGATATTTATCTGTTGTTTGAGGAAATCTCGTTTTGATTCTGCAGGCGAACCGATAACGATACCTCGGGCTGGTACATGATTGGTGATCCCAGCCTGGGCTTGAATCAGGGCATCCTCTCCGATCGT
>DASZGG010000018.1:0-3418 GCA_035939025.1 Chthoniobacterales bacterium
CAATGCTGCCGGCCCTAGCCGGCGGTTCCACGAACCGGGCCCCATGGGCTGCCGAGCCGTTGCTCCGCCAAATTCGGTGAGACTGATCCATAACCTCGGAAATCTGGCTTGCTGTCCAGATTTTCAAAGTGAGTCACTACCCGATCTGCACTGCGCTTTAAGCTGCAGCGGTTTTTGGGAGAGGCTGCCCGTGAAGGGTGCTGCTTCTGGCCTGCGACAACAAACACGATATGCATTCTGAATACGCAAGCTCCGGCAGGGTATGTTGGTCTGGTCAGTTGTTTCGCGGAAAGGTGATCGATCCTGATATCGAGCAGCAACAAGCGCCCCGGACTCGGTGAACGCGGTCGGTGTGCGTGGCGCAATTCTTCATTGATGGCATTCACCAAAATGTCGCGGGCGCTTTTGCGCGGCACTCATCGGGGCCTTCGGCGGACCTGGATCGCGCGACGACTCCGGCGGCTGTGGTGGGGCGTCCGGATGCGGGCAAACCGCGGCATATGCTCGATAGAAATCGCCAATGTCGGAGCCGGGTTCTTCGCGCAGATGACATGGTGTCTCTACTTGCTAGAGTACTGTCAGCGACACAATCTCATCCCCGATATCCGTCTGGCCGGCGACAGCTATCGCGATCCTAACCGGGGTCCCAATTGGCTCGATTATTATTTTGACCTAGCGAGGTCAAAGCCATCCGACGAATTAGCACGCGGCATTCGCTACACGAAAAAAGCCGTTGAGTGGGAGGATCTGGCCCTTGAGTGGGAGGATCTGGGCCAACCGATCGGGGCAGCGATGAGCGTCGAGGATGGCGCTCGTATCCTCCACTGCTATCTGACCCCAAAGCCCCATATTATGAGGATCGTCGACGATTTTTGGCAAACTCTCAATCCGGATGGACCAGTCATTGGCGTCCATTTCCGCGGAACCGACAAGTCTTCAGAAGCGCCGAGAGTGTCTTGGGACTATTGCCTATCAATAATAAGACAATGCATTAAGGAAAGAGACGTTGTTCATAAAGTATTATTGGCAAGCGACGAGCAAAAGTTTGTCGACTTCATCAAGCAATCGCTGACAGAGGTTGCGGTATATTCCCGGGACGATCATTACCGCAGTCGGGGGACCGATGAGCCGCCCGTTTTCCTCGGAGAGGGCGGCGGCTACGAAAAAGGCGAGGATGCCTTGGTCAACGCGCTGCTGCTCTCGAAATGCACAACTTTGATTCGGACGACCTCGTTCCTGTCGGCCTGGGCCTCGATCTTCAATCCTCACCTCAGGGTCATTTTGCTGAACAAGCCATATGACGACAAGCTCTGGTTCCCTGAGAGCGAAATCTTGAGAAGCCCGAATACAACCTATTTGCCGGAGCGTCCTATCTGATCGCCGTTTACCAATTGACGCGTCTTTCAACGCTCAAAAAGAGGGTGGCCTGAATGGCAGAAAAGCAACATGCAGGTGTCTTGGAACCTGCGCCATATTTGAACCCCAATCGGTTGAGAACCTTGGGCGAATGGGGACGGCTGGTCAAAACGCCGCGGCGATTGGTGAGGGGTGTCAGACGGCACGGTAAGCGGCTGTGGCTTTCACGGCGAGTGCGTCGCGCATGGTGGGCCCTGAGAATGCGGGACAACCAGAATGTATGCTCGGTCGAGATCAACGCTCAATTCGGCTTTTTCGCTCAGATGACCTGGTGCCTCTGGATATTGAGCTATTGTGAGGGTCGCGGCATAATCGCCGACCTCCGTCTGACAAGTGAAATTTACCGGGATCGGAGCCGCGGGTCAAATTGGCTAACGCACTATTTTGATGCTACACTGCCAATTACTTCAGAAGAAATCGCCAAGCGTGTCAAGTATACCAAGAAGGTCACAGAATTGGAGGATCTGGAGCACCTCATTTCATTGAACATGACCCTTGGGGAAGGTTCTCGGATCTTGCATAAGCATCTGGTTCCAAAGCCGCACATAACTAAGATCGTCGATGATTTATGGCACTCTGTCGGCCGCAATGGCCCGGTCTTGGGCATCCATTTCCGGGGAACCGATAAGTCTTGGGAGGCGCCGCGCGTCTCGTGGGAACACTGCCTCGCGGTCGCAGAAACCTATTTGCGCAAGCATGCCGACATCACGGCCATATTCAGTGCAAGCGACGAACAAGAATTTATCGATTTTTTGGCGCGTTCGATTAAGGGCGTCCCAGTATATTGTCACAAAGACCATTACCGGAACCGGACTGGTAACGAGCGTCCTGTTTTCCTTGACCAAGGCGGCGGCTACGAAAAAGGCGAAGACGCTCTGGTAAACGCCCTCCTGCTCGCGAAGTGCTCGACCCTGATCAGGACGACTTCGACGCTATCGGCTTGGGCTTCGCTCTTCAACCCGGAAATCAAGGTCATATTGCTGAATAAACCTTATCAAAATAACCTGTGGTACCCCGAAAATGAGATCTTGAAAAAATCAGATACTGAATATTTGCCGGAGCGGCGGCTGTGACGTACGCGCCCGCCTCATCTCATTGCGCATGGGGGCGAATCCGCAAGCGGTTTAGGCATGTCCGGTAGAGGCTTTGGCTCAAGTACATATAGGCAAACATCGCCGCTCCGATCGGTTCCCACAGCACGGATCTGACGCTTGCCCTAAGGCGTCGCCGGACTTGATAAATGCTTCGCAAGAACCACGAAAACTGGTGCTCCTGCAATAAAATTTTCATGTGATACGCGCCTGCGCCGATACCATACGATTTCAATAGGCGCGGGAGATCTGAAGCTCGACGACCGTGGTGGTGGCTGACGACGACCTCCGGGCAATAGCGTCCCTTCCAACCGAACGCACTAGCGCGTCCAGCGGCGTCCAAATCCTCGGCGCTGAACAAAGAACCTGCGCCAAACAACGGATCGAATCCCCCGATTTGTTCTAGTGCCGCGCGTCGAAACGCCATATTCGCCCCGCAGACGTCTCCGCTGCCAATAAACGAGCCTGCGGCGAACGTAAGCGGGGTTGTTGATTCCTTGATCGACATCCGAGCGTCCTTGGGGTCATGAAGCAACAGGCGACCGCTTATGTAACCCAAAGAGGGATCATGGAAAGCCGATGACACGCAGCTCAAAAAATCAGGTGCGGGGTAGCAGTCGTCGTCGGTAAAGGCGAGAATCCCACCTTGAGCTATTCGTATGCCGGCATTTCGCGCATTTCCAAGCCCTGAGGTAGCCTCGAATACGTAGATTACCGGGAGAGAAGCGGTATCAGTGAATTCCTGGACCACCGCTTTCGTCCGATCGTGAGATCCGTTGTCGACGATAATCAGCTCCCAGGACCCCTCGAATTCGATGCGCCGTATTGCTTCCAGGCAGCGGACGAGCTGTGCGCAACGGTCTCGAGTACATATAATCAACGAGACATCAATGTGGGCTGCGGGGCTAGCA
>DASZGG010000019.1:0-5801 GCA_035939025.1 Chthoniobacterales bacterium
GAAAAACACGAACGTCGCTCGACCCTGGACGGCGTACCTAAAGGGTTGCCCGCTCTCGCGCGCGCCCAAAAAATACAGACCAAAGCGGCAAGGGTCGGTTTTGATTGGGACGTGGCCGATGGGGCTTTGGCAAAAGTGCGGGAAGAACTCCAAGAGGTCGAGTCTGCAGCCGAGGGTCGTCTGGCGGAGGAGGTGGGCGATCTACTCTTTGCCGTGGTAAATTTTGCCCGCAAAAAGAAGCTCGATGCCGAGCAACTCCTCAACGAGGCGAGCGGGAAGTTCACTGCGCGGTTCCGTGCGATGGAACGGCTCGCGCAGGAGCGAGAACTGGAGTTTGCCTCCCTTAGTCTGCCGGAAATGGATCGTTTGTGGGACGACGCGAAAGCAGCCGGTCAGAGGTGAGAAACAATTGGTGAGCGGCATGGGCGGGCGACGCGCGCTGCGAACCGTCGGGCCGGTGATTCGGTTGGAGGCGAGCCGCTTGCGGCTCCCTGAGGCGTCCTGACGCGTTCGAGACGCGTCTGCCCAAGTCAGCGTAAGCGAAGGCTCTAGGCTTTGCGTTCATGGCGTGCCAACAGGCAAAGGCTGGAGCCTTCGCTTACGCTGACCGCAGAACACAGGCTGGAAGCCTATGCTACCTTGCTCGCGAAGTCCTCCGTCTATGAATCGTAGCTAGACTACGGCAAAGTGTAGTATTTCCGATCAGCAATGATCGCTCTGCAAGCAGATGAGGCGGGGCTTTTAGCCGAGGTTTGGCCGGATGCGCTTCTTTCGCGACAATCGCGAGCGGCACGCGGGCATAAATGAACAAGAATTGCTTGCAATCTATTTCCACAATGTAGTATTGCTACATCAGGCTCTTTCCCAATGATTTAGGTTGATCATTGGAGATTTATTCAGCCATCCCCCCTAGAATATGTACCTATACCTTTCCTCGTTTTTGTCGCGACGCCTCCTTCTGTCGCCGATCCCGCTGTTTGTGCTGGGGCTCCTCTTTCCCGCTTTCAACTTCGCCACAGGACAATCCACGCTGGCAATATCGATCAGAACCCTCTCGAGCCCTTACCAGGTGATGTACAAGGTCGGAGCCGAGTCCTTTGCGAAACAGGTAAACTTGCCCCTGGATGTTCTGACGACCGAGGCAAACAGTCAAAAGGGATTGACTGACATCAAGTCTGAAGTGGCCCGCAGGGGCGGTAATGTGGCTTTTTTCATCGATCCGAACGACGCTTCCGACGCTGTTCCGATCGCGAAGACGCTCGAGCCCGCCGGTGTTTACTTCGTTACGTGGTGGAGCAAGCCGGCCGACGTTAAGGTCTGGGACTATCCGCACTGGATTGCTCACGTGTCATTTGACGGATTTGCCGCGGGGACTTATACCGCTACCGAGCTTTTTAAGACTTTTAAGACGCCCGGCAAAGGGAAGATAATCGCCTTGCAAGGGCGTCTGGGCGATACTCCAAATGCCGAGCGCTGGCAGGGATTGCAGCAGGTGCTTTCTCAGAATCCCGGAATCGAGTTGCTTCAATGGGAATCTGCCCAGTGGGACCGAACACAGGCCTACAACGATACAAAAGCTATGCTTGTTGCTCATCCGGATATCGACGGAGTGTGGACTGCCAACGATGACATGGCGATGGGTGCCATTCAGGCCCTGAAAGAAGCCGGGCTTGCCGGCAAGGTTCTCGTTAGCGGATGCGACGGGATTCCCGAGATGTTCGACGCGATTAAAAGCGGGTTAGCTGCTGCCACCATTCTGAACGACGGGAAGTACCAGGCCGAACTGGGCCTCGCGATGGCGCTTGCTGCCAAGGAGGGGAAGCTCGACGTCGCGTCCCTCCCGCAGAAGTATCGACAATTCGAGATTCCGGCAGTGAATGTGAATCGCGAAAACGTCAATCAAGTCGTGCATGATTATCTCGAAAATACCCCGACCTATGATCTGACCGATTTTTTTGCCAAGTGGTCGAAAGCGATTCCCTGACAAACGGTTCCGTCGCCAGCCGTGGGGATTGTCGGCGGTGCCTCTATTGTCGCGATATTGTTCACTTAAGGATTTAAACGGTGCCGATCAGGGGCGGCGAGCAGTGTAGCGTAGGCTTCAGCCTGTGTCCTGCGGTTAGCGTAAGCGAAGGCTCCAGCCTTTGCCTGTTGGCACGCCATGAACGCAAAGGCTGGAGCCTTCGCCTACGCTCAATCGGTGCAGGACACAGGCTGGAAGCCTATGCTTGTTCGCCTCGCCGAAGAATTCTGTAAGGTCGTGCTAAGATACAGCGAAATGGAGGGGTCTGTAGAATCATGCCGAATAACGTGACGTCAAAGTCGCCTGCTCGCGCCTTCTACTGGGTCTCGATTTCCGCTAAGAAAGGGCAACACTTGCTTCGGCGAAGCGGGATCGGTGGCCAGCTCCTTTCTCTGATTATTGTAATGGGAATATTCGCCATTGGGACCAGGGGAAAATATCTTTCATGGCCAAATCTCCAAGTCATTCTAAGCCTCACCGCGATACCGGCGATCATCGCGATCGGCCTACACCAGGTCGTGATTCTCGGAGGGATCGACCTGTCAGTCGAAGGGATAGTTGCTCTATGCGTTGTTTTCGTCGGCTTCCTCGCCCGCAACAAATTCAACTCGAATGACGTAGGTTTATGGATTGTTCCGATTACTGCAGGTATCGGCGGGCTGGCCGGAATGATAAACGGTCTGCTCAACACGAAACTGAAAATACCGTCGTTTATAAATACACTAGGGATGAGCTGGGTCCTTTGGGGACTGGCGGTGTTTGTGAGCAAGGGACAGACCACTCCGCTGCTTAACAACCCGCTGACCGGTTTCGTGAACGGCTATGTGCTCGGGATTCCCGATCTCGCCCTAGTCGCAATCGCGCTGTTTATGGCCGTTCAGATTATTCAGGACAGAACGAGGTTTGGTCGTTACCTTTACGCAATCGGAGGAGACGAGGCGCTTGCCGCTCAGGCAGGCGTCAAAGTCGACAGAACAAAGATTATTGTCTTCGGTATCGCAGGACTTTTCTATGGTCTTTCGGCTCTGTTCCTCGCCGTGGAACTTGACAGCGCTCAGGCGATTACCGGCAACAATCTACTTTTTCCGGCGGTCACTGCCGTGACGGTCGGCGGAGTCGCTTTGACAGGTGGAATTGGGGGCGCAAAGAACGCGGCGCTCGGTGCACTGATTGTTACGGCGCTGAACGACGGTTTGATCCTTCTGAATGTTAGCCCATATGCGCAGGAAGCGGTGAACGGATCTGTGCTGGTTGCCGCAGTTGCGCTGACCATTGATCGAAAGAAGCTTGGCTTCATCAAATAGTGCCAGGTTACAATTCTGCCAGACACGACGACATGACTGCACCTGTGCTTGAGCTGCGGCGGATTACCAAGTCCTATCCAGGAGTAGTCGCGCTCGATGCAGTAAACTTCACAGTGTACGAGAACGAAATAGTCGGCCTTGTCGGCGAGAACGGCGCCGGAAAGTCGACCCTTATGAAGATTCTCATCGGACTCATTCAGCCCGATGATGGCACGTACAGTTTGCGTGGAGAACCCGTCGCGTTGAGAGATCCGGAAAACGCTGCCAGGCTCGGAGTCGGAATGGTCTTCCAGGAAGGCTCGCTTGTTCCCAACCTGTCCATAATGGAGAATCTGTTTCTATGCCACGAGATAGGATTTCAGAGATTTGGCTTCCTCTCGAAGCGTGCGATGCGGGAAGCCGCCTATTCAGCACTCGCGCCCGTGAAAGTCGGCTCGGACTTGAATATCCCGATCGCGGATACCACGCCTGCCGTCCGGCAAATGGTCGAAATTGCTCGCCTCCTTTGGCTTTCGAAACTGTACAATCACAAGAATCCGATCCTCATTCTAGATGAGCCAACAACTGTCCTGACCGAGAATGAGCGGGAAACCCTTTTCTTGATTCTTGAAGAGATTAAGAGCCAGGCCTCGATTGTCCTCATTTCCCATCGGCTACAGGAGATAGTCCAGAACTCGGACCGAATCGTGATCCTCAAAGACGGGAAGAACGTTACCGAATTGAGAGCCGAACGCGCCAGTATCTCGGATATCGAGAACCTGATGGTCGGTCATAGCTTTGAAGCAGACCGTTATCGGGAAGACGAGCAGGTCGAGCCAGGCAGGGAGACGGTCCTCAAGGTGCAGAAATTGAGCAAACGCGGAGCGTTTCAGCCAATCGATTTCTCCGTCAGAAGAGGCGAGATTGTCAGTTTGGTGGGGCTTGTCGGATCCGGTAAGGAAGAGGTATGCAGATGCATAGCGGGCCTGGACAAGCCCGACAGCGGCTCGATAACTCTCGACGGAAAGAAGCTTCCTTCGGGCTCCCCCAGCGAAACCGTTCACTCGGGAATTGGCAACATTCCAATCGACAGGCGAAGCGAGGGTCTCGCCCTTGGAATGACTGTGGCCGAAAACGTCAATCTGCTTGTACTGGACCGCCTCAAGGTTGCTGGTTTTATTAGCCCTGCGCGCGAAAAAAGTAACGCGGTGCGGTGGATGGAAGAGTGCCGGATCAAGTCTCCTTCTTCTTCGACTATTTGTGCCAACCTGAGTGGGGGAAATCAACAGAAGACGGTAATTGCAAAATGGCTCTCATCGCAAATCAAGTTTCTGGTGCTTGACCACCCGACTCGCGGCGTTGACGTCGGGGCCAAAGAGGAGATTTACAGGCTGATCCGCAAGCTTGCCGACGATGGAATCGGAATGATCATTATGTGCGACACGCTCGAGGAAGACATCGGTCTCTGCAGCAGAATGTTAATCATGAGAGATGGTCGGCTTGTGGGAGAGGTAACTTGTCCGCCCTACAAGAAGCCCAGCCCCAGCGAGATTATCGGCTTAATCGTATAAAACCGACGGCACTGAGAATGGAGAAGTGAACTGGTGGGAGTTAAGCGCATTGGTCCGGCGAGGTCACAAGAGACGACGGCGATCCGGCGTAAGCGGGCGCGGATACCTGCGATCTATTTTTCGGTCACGCTTCTCGTGGTGCTGGTTTGCCTGTTTACTGCCGGCAATCGGAATTTCCTTTCGGCGTATAACCTCAACACAATTGCAGGTTATGCGGCGATCTTATTGGTGGTCGGCCTAGGTCAGATGAATACCATTCTTATCGGGGGAATAGACCTTTCTGTCGGGGGCCTCATGTCGTTCATTTCGGTAGTGTTCATCGTTTCATTGAAGGCGATAGGGGTCTGGGCTTTCCCGCTCTGCATTGTCGTCGCGCTGATAGCAGGCTATCTCAACGGGAATATTCTCACCCGTATCAAGATTCCCTCGTTTATTGCCACCTTAGGTACCGGGGGCATCCTGACCAGCCTCGCGCTCCTTGTTTCACCCTTACCTGTGGATGTTCCGGCCTCTACTTATGGATTGCTGGAGATTGTAAACGGCACAACGCTCGGGATATCTAATCTCCTGCTTCTGACCCTGGTAACATTCGCCCTTTACTATGTGATTCTCAGGTTTACCTCAGTCGGTCGGAACATTTACTACATAGGTAGCAACATCAAGATGTCCTGGATGTCGGGGATCGATATCATCGGAACGCGGAATTTTGCCTTTGTATTGTCAGGTCTTGGAGCAGGAATCGCGGCCATCATGCAATCGTGCAGCCAATACGGCGGCGATCCGACTTTGGGCAAGGTTTACATCCTTCAATCGATTGCCGCGGTTGTGGTGGGCGGCACCGCGCTTACCGGCGGAACAGGTGGAGCGATCAATACCGTTATTGGTGCGCTGATTCTGGCTGTCATGGAAAACGGCATGAACGTG
>DASZGG010000020.1:0-6133 GCA_035939025.1 Chthoniobacterales bacterium
CAGGGGCACGGAGCGTTTCGTCCAACCTTTGGTTGAGTCGTTACAGGGGTGCCAGCCCCGATAATCTCGTCCAACCCCGATTCGAGACGCCAGAAACAACGAATCAGCGGAACGAGGTGCTCAATAACACCATAAAGTGCCCACATCGTTTCCGGCGTTTCAAAGTCTATTCCCTCGGAACGAAATTTGCGATTCCCAGCTGCTTCGATCGCATAAATAGCCTTTTTTCGCCTCGAATCATTATACCATTTTTTCCACACCTGGACGTCGTGATTGATTCCAACCAAAAATCCCTCGCACCAGCTAAATGTGTCCGGATAAATTTCTCCCGACGAGTGCTCGCGCTCGAAGGACTCGGGCTCAAATATTTCCGCGTCAAGGTCGAAAACAATCTCATTGTGGAGCCGCGCGATTAACTCGAGAATTTTTTCGGACTGCGAGAAATCATTTATCGCCGGCCGTTCCGCTTTCGAGTTCTGCAATATGACCTGGACAATTTCGGAAGGTGAAAACAGCACCGGACCAACCGCCAAAGCCGTCAACAACCCGTGAAACTTCGGAAAATCAAAACGCCCGCCCGACAGGGTCTCGACAAACGCTGCAAGTTCATCTTCCTCCTCGTCCGAAATAGGCAACTCGAGCAGATCCTGAAAGTCGGCCTCTTTGTCGCTAATCTCCTCATCGTTTTCTACTCCGACCACATCTAACTCGGTTGCTAGACTCTCGGAATCCCCAACTCCTTCCGCCTGAATCCCGAGATCCGCAAGCCAGGCAATCGCGGAGCGCCGAACCGCTTCATCACGAAACGCGTACCACTGCTCTCGCACGTTTTCGTCATTGACTGAATCCTCGAACCGGCGAAATGGCCTGGGACCCTGCAACGACGTTTCCAACTTGTCGCGCACTCGACTGGCCGGAAGCGTTCGAACGAAGTCTTCCATCATCCGGAACCCGGCCCGCGAATCGATCGAACCGATTTTTACAAAACGACCTGAAGTATCTTCGCCAATTTGGTCTCGTAACTCTTGATCCTCCTCCAAATCGTCCGACACGAACAGCACATCCCCGGTTCCGGTATCGAACCAATACGCAGCCAGATCATATCCAGAATCATTAGTCTCCAGTGCCAGTGCCAATTCATCCAGATCGACCGGTAGCTTTTTCATGCCGACCCAAACTCTAAAACAAACTTGTGTGAAACGAAAGCACGGTTAGTGATTAGAAATTCGCCTACCTGCAACCATGGAGAGCCCGCGAGAAAAACTGCTCAAGAAATTCGCCCGAAAACCCCGTTTGATTCCTTCGGAGATCGGTCGATCAGCCGCCGTCCAATCTGCTCTGAATGAGTTGCTCGCCGCGGGCGCCATTCGAAAATTGGACGCGTTTTACCTAACTGGACAGGAGCCCTCCGTTCATACGGAAAAGGCACGGATAGCGAAACTACTGGAAACGAGACCGAAACTCTTTCGCGCGTCGTTTTTGTTACCGGGAAACCGGGTGCTAAAGCCGTTCGCTCGCTCCGCACTCGCCGAACTGGTCGATGAGCGCATCGTCATGGAACTGCCGCTCCATGGCAAAAAATCTGAATTGTTATATATCCATCGGCGCCATGTAGGCCGCGGTGAACCGGCGAACCAGACGGCAGACCAAGAAGCAACCGAAGGCCGAATTCTGACGGCCTACCGGGACGGCTCAACTGCGCGCCAAAGACGATCTATTCCTATTGCCGAATTGATCCAACGTTCCGGGCTCGCGGCAAGCGAAGTTCGTTCCTGGATTGTTGAGAAGGGCATACCCTCCCGAAGAGTGCAACTGGACGAAGGCGACTGGGCGTCCGCAAGCGAAGATGAGCGGGCTGCTGGGATCGAGCACCGTGGCCGGCAGCGACTCTACATCGCCATCGAGCCATGAAATTCGAAATACCCGGGTTATCTATCAACCCATTCGAGAAAGACGTCGTCCACAAACCGCGAGAATGCCCAAGCTCGGTCACCACGCTCAACGAAGACGTACTGTCAGGACTTATCGCCGCATTTGGGGCGATGGACAAGGATCGGACATTGGTCGGAAATAAGGCAGAGCTTATCCTTTCTACCGCGCCCGGCTACGGAAAGAGTCATCTCATTGGACGCTTGTTCAAAGCGTTGAATCATCGGGCAACCCAGATCTTTCTCACCCCCTTTCAGACCGTGTCACTCTGCTGGCAATCCATCCTCCTTCATCTCGTTAACGAACTCGACTATCCAGACTCCAGCGACGAAACCAAGTGGGCATTCGACGAACCAAGACAGCTTGATGCGCTTGCGGAAGGAGTACTTCAAAATCTCGTCGCAAATGCTATCGATCGGGGCCTTGTCACAATTGTGCAGGGGGACTTGCGATCAGGCCAACTGCGCCAACCCTCCGAGATTTCGATAGGGAAGGGTTCGGATCCGCGGAGCACCTGGCTCCGTGACCATTTCATCGACGAACTCCTTCCTTTGTGCCAACAGCAACTCTTTCCGTTGCGATTAACCTCGACCGCCTGGTTGAAAGTGCTGTTTCACTACCTGACCAGTTCGCCGGGGTCGGATACCCGGCAAGGCTGTTTAGCTTGGCTTAGATACGAAACCCTTGATGACCCGGTGCTTCAATCTCTTGGGATCGCACCCGGCGAGAACCCGAGGAGTGAACCGGTGGATGTCGTGAACAACGCTTGTTGGCTTCGGATCCACGATTTCTGCATGCTCGCGCGCTACTATCGTCCTTTTCTGTTCTGCTTCGATCAGACCGAAGACTACGCCACAAACCTGGAATTGCTCCAGCAGTTTGGACGAGTCGTGGTTCGCATGGTGAACGAAGTGCCAAACCACCTTACAGTCGTGACCGCGAACCAACAAATTTGGGATTCCAAAATTTTCCCGAATATCGATACCGCTCATCGCGATCGTTTTTCAACTTCGAAGCAACTCCGTGGCCTGGATCTCCGAGAAGGCGAAGAATTGATCGGGTTACGGCTTACCCCTTTCGCGCCCGCCGAAGAGCTTCTTCGACAATTCAGGGACCGGAGATGGCTTGAGGCGCTCTTTTCCGATGGTCACACGTTTCCTGTCCGCGAGTTTATGCGGCAGTGCCGGGATCGTTGGGCCGGAGCAAAGACCGCGACTCCAACGCCCCTGTTAGATCAGATTTTCGACGAATACCTGTCCGAGTATCGTGTCAACCCGCGCTGGCGATACTTTGATCCCGATGTATTCCGGTGGCTTGTCCGAGGTCCGCTCGCAGCAGATCCAGAGATTGTCTGCTCGGAAAACAAGAAGGAGACCCCTTTCGCCGAACTCCAATGGAGCGTTGGCGGACGGGCGGAGATCCTCTTCGGATTTGTCCGCGAAATCCATCATATGCAATGGAAGAGGGTAGCCGACGTGGCAGAAGCATGGCGCGCGAAACATCCCGCCAAAATCGCTAAGATCATCTATTTTCGCTCCGAAGAATTGGATCCCGTCCCAAAGCCAACCTGGACAAAAACCGGACCGGCGATCCGCGCCGCGCTCGGGTCTGGGCTGCTGGTGTTAAGCAAAGAGGAAAGCTCAGAATTGAACGCGGCCCGAGATCTCTATCTCGAAGCGGTTTCCGGAAACGTGGCAGGGTACTCCGGTGAGGATATCCTCCGGTTTCTGCAAAAGCGGCTGGCGCCATGGCGCGACCGAATTTTGCAAACTGAGTCAGCGTCGCATTCCCCCGAGCAAGAACATCGCGCTCCACAGAAGCCTCCGAAACAGTCGTTACTGGAGAAGTTACGCATACTTGTGCAACAAGAGAAATTCCTAAGCCTCAGCGATACGCTCGAAAAACTCGGCTCTGGAAGCACCGAAGACCTCGTACTCGAAGCGTGTGAAAGGATCCCTCAGATCCAAAAGATTGCTCACCCGAACATGGTCGTGCTTATATGGCAAGGATAACTGTCACCCAGTTGAAGCACGCTGCTCTTGATAAGAAATGGCGCGACGCCTGGATTCTTGACCCATCGATCCCTGTCCCGATTGTTCGCGCACCGAAAAACAGCGTACGCGTAAACAGCTCGTTATTCCATCGTTTGGTCGACCAATTCTCCAATTGGCTCACTGCGGAATCGAACCTCCGGACCGCGGTGAAACTATTCCGCTACGAAGATGTGTGGGATGCGTTCTGGAACAACTTTGCGAAGAAAGAACTGCTAGGGCTCTTGCAGCAACAAGGACCCGAAGCCGCGGATCGTCTGACGAAAGCGCTGAAGAATTGGTGCCAGGAATTGGTCACAAAGCGCGCAGCTTCCGCTTCCTTCAAAAATTGGAGAAGCCTTATCCTGACCTCTGAATACCAGTTTGACGATGTTCCAATCTCTACTCCACGGGGTATCGTCCATGTCGCCGGGCGCCCTGATTGCGTTTTTCTGGAAACCGGCGGTCCTGTCGTCGTCGATTACAAACTGTCGCGTGGTGCAAACCTTAAAACGGATCTGCTCCAGGCGGTGATCTATGCCGCACTCTTGCAGCGTACCCGCTCGGGGCTTGTTATTTCCGCGCGGCTCGAATACTACGAGCCGCAGCTGCACGTCATCGCTCAGAACCCTGACCAAATCCAAAAGTTGTTCGACGAACTCATCGCGCCAACGCTCCGGGAAATCGCTGCCCATTTCTCGAAAAATCCCCCCAAGTCAACAACGTCAATTCACACCTATGCGCGGAACTCGTCGTCTCAGGATTTCGGCTCCGAAATCGTTAATGCTTATCGCACCTACGGTGTAACCGTTCAGGTCGTGGATCGATTGGAAGCTCCTCAGTTGATCCGTTACCGGCTCCAAATGGGCGAGGGAGTGAAGTTCAACCAAATCGAACAACACTCGACTAACCTCAAGATCGCGTTGTCATTGCCCTCTGAGCCAATGATCTCAGCGGGTCCAGGCTTCGTTTTCTTTGACATCGCGAAACCTGATCCTGGCACGGTCGCGTGGTCCGACGTCACGAGTCTCGGCGAGGTTTCGCAGCATCCCAGTTCGAGCGCGTTTTCGATAGGCATTGGCGTCGACAATGAACCGATCGTTGCAGATTTGTCCGACCCCAACATGGCTCATGCGCTCGTAGCGGGCACAAGCGGAAGCGGAAAGAGCGAATTTCTGAAAACCGTGGTTGCGACGCTGGCTGCTCGAAACTCGCCGTTACAGATGAAATTCTCTCTAATCGACCCCAAGCGCCTCACGTTCGGGATGATTCGCAACAGCCAATACCTCGCAAGTCCGGTGATCTTTTCGCTCGAAGAAGCTTTGGTTTGTCTCGCCGATGCAGCCGAGGAAATGGATCGGCGTTACGAAGTCTTGCTGCAGGAAGGGTTCACCAAGCTGAGCGATCGATTTGCATCAGGCAAAAAGGACATCCCGTTCTTCGTCCTGGTATTTGACGAATTTGCTGATCTTGTGCATTCCGGAAAAGAAGGAAGGAAAGAGTTCGAACTCCTCGTGGCACGAATTTCCGCCAAAGGCCGAGCGGCGGGGGTCCATCTAGTCGTCGCGACCCAACGTCCTGATCGCGAGACGGTGAGTGGCCTGCTTAAGGCCAATCTCCCCCTGAAGGTCTGCTTCAAAGTTACCAACGCGATAAATTCAGCCATTGTCCTTGACCAACCCGGCGCTGAAAAACTCTTGGGGCGCGGAGACTTCCTGTGCGACCGAGGTAAGGGCCTGGAGCGTGGCCAGGCCTCCCTGATCTCCCAGGAACGATTCGTAAAAGCTTTTGCACGATAGGACTTACCCTATCGGAAGCAACAGGACATGGTTTACCACGCGTGTGGCGCGGTAGGGATGCGCTCCCGCGCGTCCGGCGTTGCACGTCCATGAAACGTGAATAAGCGCACAAGAAAACGGGAATAGGCATAGAGGGCTGGAACGGCTTCCAGACGCGCGACGCCGGACGCGCAGGAGCGCATCCCTTGTCTATTAGAAACGTGCTATAAGGAGGTACCTGATTCGAGAGAGTCGGCACCTCTTCCCAGGTTCTCGAGACCCGGGAAGAGGGGTGCGGGCGAGACTGTCGCGTCCCATGGAGCTTTCTAGTCCGTAGGTAGCTTAGTCCGCCCTGCGCCTGTTTTTTCTGGTTGAACTCGAACAGTTGACCTGAGC
>DASZGG010000021.1:0-9300 GCA_035939025.1 Chthoniobacterales bacterium
ATGATGGCAACTTTTACACCTTTCCCCGTGCCATTTCGCATGGCAGCTTGGGCCTCTTCCGGGGAAATCCATGGTGTCATATGTTGCTACTTCGGACACTAGTGTACCGTCTCGCATATAATGGTGACGTCGTTGCGTTCAAAATGGGCCGCCGGCAAGGCGCGAGGAGGGCGCATCCCGCACCAGTTTTAGGCTTGTGGCGGTCTGGTTTGCCTCGGCGCCCCTCAAAACTGGTGCGGGACGTAACCGACGAGCAACGCAGCCGCCGGCCCATTTTCAAGGCAACCCTCCGGGCCGCGGCCAGTTGGCTGTTTTTCTGCGTTGCTCGCTCGACCCGTATGACTCAGATATGGGCGCTTCGCTCGCGCCTTGAAAAACAGCCAACTGACCTGCGGCGACATCACCATTATATGCGAGACGGTACACTAGTGGCAGAATGAAAGATCTAAGGCGGATTCTTAGAGCGTCCAGGTATCCAGAATGAAAGCGCCTTCGCGGCGGTGGATCAGGATGAGGTCGAGCACATCAAGCGGGCTGATCGCCTTGATTCCGGGAATCAGGGCCGGTTCTCCGTGCCCGTAAAGAGCCTGGAGCGCGAATCGGCACGCATAGATTTTTCCACCTTCTTCCATGAACTTAATCAAACGTTGATTCACTGCGAGGTGCCCTGGAAACGCTTCGTCCCCGAGAGTCGGGAATCCTCTTTGAACGCCGAGTGTGACTCCCGGGCCGTAGAGCAGGATAGAGGTTTCGAACCCCTTCCTGAGGAGGCGGGTTGCTGTCAAGGTGTTTACCAGGCCGATCGATCCTTCGAAGGCAACCGTATGAAACGTTACTAACGCCTTTTCCCCCGGTTGGGCTTTGACATCCTCGAATACCTTCTCTTCGTAATCGACGAAGTAATCTCCTTTTTTATGAGCTGCTGTTGCTACTGCGGGCATGGATTTGAGGTTCTTTTTTTGAGCGGTTCTTTATTTTGAACAAAGAGAAAACCGCCCAAAAGCCCCTGCCGGAGCGCTTGGCGACTCTCCTCCTTGCTCGTTTTGACTTACGTTTTCGAAATTCCGGCGGCAGCTTAGAAGGCTTTCGCCGTTTCATTAATGCCGCCCTACATGTAGGAATCCGGGTTTTTGGTCGGTACGTAGCAGTAAGAGTGCCAACACGGGTCCAGCGGGTTCAGCGGGTTCAGCAGGTTCAGCGGGGGCAGCGGGGGGTTGCTGGCAACGCTCAGGAGCGGCAAACGGCTCCCTCCAGCGGAATTTTCCGGCGTGGGCGGCGAGTTACGCTGCCACAGCCTGCATCGATAGAATCGCGAAGTGGACAATCCCGCTCAGGGTTCTGTCGCTTTTTTGTCAGATCTCATGCTGCAGAGTTGATCCCATCAGTGCTTGTGGGTTAATGACGGGTAGTCTCTCCGACAATGTCCAGGAGGGCCGGTCCGATGCGTCAGTCATTTTCCTACGAGATCCGAAATCAACCGAACGCGTTGCAAAGTTTAAAGCAGGAGTTGGAATTGACGCTGTTCGCCGAGCTGAAACATTCTTCCCTTCGTGCTACGATCTTGCTGGTTATCGATGAGTTGGTCTCGAATCTTCTTAAATACGGCTTCAGCGCCGAACTGCATCAGCGCTCGTATTTAAACGTCGCATTTGACGACGAATGGCTGGAAATTGAATTGAAAGATAATGGGCGTCGCTTTAACCCTTTGCTTCAACCAGAACCGAAATTGCTCGACCAAGAGTTATCGAATCGGCAGGTAGGCGGTCTCGGACTCTATCTGGTCCTAAAGATGATGGATGAAACGCATTACGACTGGATACAACCGTGGAATTGTCTGAGGTTGCGAAAGAGATTTAAGGAAGGACGTGAATGACCGCGAAACTTGAAACCGTACGCGAGTGCAGGATTCTTCGAGTTGGTGGACGCATCGATTTCGAATCGGCGCTCGATTTTGAGCAGCGCATTAACTCGATGATCCAGGAGGAGGGCGACTGTTTCATCATCGAGTTGTCGGAGGTGGAGTTGCTGAGCAGCGCGGGTCTTCGCGTCCTGCTTTCTACGGCCAAGCGCATCTCGAATCGCAATGCGTCACTCGCTTTGGCCGCGCCGAGCCACGTTGTGCGCCAAGTGTTTGAGATTTCTCATTTTAATTTGTTGTTCAAGATCTTTCCGTCCGTTTTGGAAGCGGTGACGGCGCTAAAGGGTCCGAGCGCAACGATCCAAACTGGTGAACCGGCTCAAGAATCGCAATTGCTGGACACCTCGACGCTGGAGGAGGAACCGAAGTCATCGGCTCCGGCCGTTCCGGATGCCGAGGCGGCCGAAAGGCCTTTAGTAATCGCGAATGAATCGTCACGAAATGAAGAGTTAGCACCTGTCGCGCCGCCGCAACCAGCTGCGGTGGCCCGCCAATCTGAAGCTGCGACGGTCGCGCCGCTACCGCCTTCGCTTCCGGTAACTCCGTCGGATCAAGCGACGCGTGTCACCGAGGCGCCGGGCCCGGCGCCAGAGCCCGGGTCGACCGGGGTTCCGTCTGCGATAGCGTCAGGTCAGCCTCCCCCGCTACCGCGGGTGGTTCAAGCCGCGCCGGTTGCTCGCGCGTCGGACCAGCCGCCAGTTGTGCGGCCGCCGGGACTGTCACCGCGACGTGAAGCGAAATATCCAGCCCGGCTCGAAGTACGGGCCGAGGGAATCAGCTATCCATGCAAAGACGGAGACGTCATCGGCACGGATGGGCAACTGGCGGCGGCCTATTTTGGCCAGATTTCCAATCTAGCGCCTCGGCACCTGCTCATCGGCAAGTTGGATGAACGTTGGTTCGTTTTCACCCCGAAGAACGTGCAGCATCCGTTTATCCTGGATGGGATTCCGTTGCAGCCGGGTGAGAGGAAGTCCCTGCAGTACGTCGAGCACCAAGCGGAGTTTAGCGGGCACGTTTTTGGGTTACGGCTTATTCCAGAACAGCGAAAAGGGGGGCTTTTGTCGCGGATGTTTGGGCGGAAGGGGCCGGCGGAATAGAATTCAAGAATTCAAGAAGTCAAGAATCCAAGAATGCGCTAACGAGCGCAGGTCCGAATACCGGAGGGTCAATCTCAAGGCCCGCGCTTGGCCACATTCCGGGCATTCTTGAATTCTCGGCTTCTTGAATTCTTGAATTCTCCCCCTAGGGCGCTACTGCCCAAATCTCCACGGCTCGATTTTGATCCGCACGCTTGCCGTCCAAGAGATCGGTACTGCCCATCCCGACGGCGTGAACGACATTTAAGAGGTTGGTTTTTTCCCGAAGGGCCTTCGTCACGTTGTCGGCTCGCTGCTGGGAAATTTGCAGATTCTTTTTCGGATCCCCGGCAGCATCGGCGTACCCAGCTACCACGAACACCACTGTCGGATCGCTGAGCTTATCTTCCACTTCCTTAGATTTGAGACGCTTCATCATATCGTCGGTTGCCGCGCGGCTAAGAGCTGTTTGACCCGTATCAAATCGAATCACTAACAATCGCTCCATCGAACGAGCAGTCTCCATTTTCTCACTCAGCCGCTTTTTCTCTTCGGCCGTGAACTTGGGCGTCGCATTGATGCGCTTTAGAACGTCTTCACGGGTCGCATCTACGTCGGTCTTGGAGAGCGTGGCCGGAGGCTGAGCATCACCTCCTCTGCTGGCGGGAGGTTCGGAGTCCGAGGGCGTTACAGCTTGATTGGGAGTCGCGCTTTCGCTTGAAACCGCGGGTGGCGTAGCTTGTTGCGAAACGGTCTTCTTTTCCGGTTCGACGTTTTCAGATTGCAGTGCTGATGTAGGGGCTACAGTGGGCCCAGACGGCGCCTTTTCGGCGTTGGCCGTCGAAGAATCCGGCGTTGAGGCATCGGTCGACGAATTTGAAGGCGTCGTGGCAGCCACTTGATCGTCCGGCGGAGCCTGAATCACGCCTTTGTTATCTCCCGACGATTTCTGGTCCGCCTTATTTAAAGCAAAATGGAAGAGTTGATCCTTGAAAACAAAGAACGCGGCACCGCCGGCGGCGACAATCAAGAGCAACAGGAGTGCGAGCAAGAGGACTATTTTTGTCCCGCCCTGCTTCGGGCTATCGATGGAAAGCGGTTGGCCGCACTCAGGGCACTTGGAATTGGCTGGGACAGGGATCTTCTCGCCAGTGTAGGCAAGACTGCAGCCGACCTTGTTTTTGCAGACGCCGAGCTGAGGTTTCATAGAGCTCTCACGATCATACGCCCGAACCGAGCATAATTAAGAAAAATATACGACCGCTCGGCGACTTCCTTTAATTTAGTCATTTCTTCGCAGCCTACGTAAGCGAAGGCTCCAGCCTTTGCCTTCCTTGAAAAACAGCCAACTGACCAGCGGCGACGTCACCATTATATGCGAGACGGTACACTAGCGCACCACGCAGCCAAAGCCTGGAGCCTTCGCTCTGTTTTTTCTTTTCGCGACGTTAATAATTGAGTGGATTGATAAAATGAGTTAAAAGCCTCGAGCAAAACATGTGATTAACCGCGGCGATTCAGCGGAAAACGAAGGAAGACAGACCCTCGGAAGGGATCTGCGGCTACTCGAATTAATCGTCGATAACATCGATGACCTGATCGCAGTAATCGACTCCCAAGGAAGGCGGGTTTGGAATAACGCGGCATATGCAAGGGTGTTGGGGTATTCGGTCGAGAGTCTGGCTGGTAGTAACTCACTGATTGAGGTTCACCCTGACGATTTGCCGAAAGTGCAGGGGGCCCTACGGGATTCGATGCTGTCTGGTAGTGGCCGGCGAATCGAATATAGACTTCGCCATCGATCCGGGCATTACGTTTACCTTGAGTCACAGGGATGGGTATTGCCGGCGGGCGGCGACCGGGAACAACTGCTGGTGGTGATTTCTCGAGATATATCTCAGCGCAAAGAGCTCGAGGAACGTCAGGCCTGGTTATACGACCAACAATCTCGCCAGGCCAAAGCGATGGCCGAGATCGTGCACTCGGCCGATTTTCAACGGTCTGATGTTGAACACGGATCTGGGATGGTGCTCGGAGTTCTTTGTCAGACGCTAAAGGCGCAATCCGCCGAACTCTGGAAATTGGAGAGTGAGAGCGAGGGCCGGTTTGTTTGCCTGCGAAGCCTCCGTACTGACGAGAACCTGAGGCAGGATCTCAGCCTCGAGTCGCTCGCGTTGCCTTCCTTACTTCGAGAATATCGAGTGATCGCCTTGCCTGATGACGCGGCGGCGGTGGAGGACCTTGACATCGGAAAGGCCCTCTTACCCGGAGCGGGCATGCGAACAATTCCGGATGAGGTTACGGCAAGACTGATTGAAGCGAGCGCAAGAGGGATGGTTGCTGCGGTATGGCTGGAAGGCAAGCCGGCGGGATTTCTGCTGGTCACGATCAGAGATCCGAATCGGGTTTGGTCAATTTACGAACGAAATTTTTGCGTCGCTTTGGCTGATCTGGTCGCGATGCTTCTCGAGGGTAGACAACGTCTCGACACTCTGCACGCGCTCGAACTCAGTCAGAATTTGATCAGCGCACAACTTGCGGACGCCTCAAGTTACGTTCGCTCGCAACTCCCGGCAAACCTTTCAGATTCGGTTAGGACCGATTGGCGGTACATGCCTAGCTCTGCGCTTGGCGGCGATGCCCTCGATTGCTTTTGGATAGATGACGATCACCTGGTTATCTTTGTCCTTGATGTCGTCGGGCATGGCGTGGGATCCGCTTTGTTGGCTATCTCTATACTCCACTTGCTGCGCCAAAGGGCCTTGAAGGATGGCGATCCGCTGGATCCGGTTTCGGTCTTAACTGCATTGAATCGCTCCTTTCAAATGGATGAGCATGGAGACAAAGTGTTTTCGATTTGGTATGGCGTTTTCGATAGGGTAAGCGGAATCATCCGATACGCGTCTGCCGGCCACCCACCCGCCCTACTTATTTCACCCGGCCACAATGGTGAGCACGAAGTAGTCTGGCTTAAAGCAACGGGACTTTGGATAGGAGCAACAAGTGTTGAGACCTTTGAAGGCGGAACCGCAGTGGTCGCGCAGGACGCTGAGTTATTCGTCTTCAGCGATGGCCTGTACGAGTTGTCGACGACTGGTGGTCCGATGATCGGCCTCGAAGGTTTCGGTCAAATCTTGGTGGAAACACATAATTCTGGCGACGCGGACCTTGAAAAAGTGTTAGCGGCGGTAAGCCGCATACACGGATCGGACCAATTCGAAGATGACGCGTCAATCCTGAAGGTCCGGTTTCGTTAAAGTACGCGATTAAGATCAGAAAAAACGGACGTGAGCCGACGCAGTTCATCTTTGTGGGCATTGGTAAGCTTCTGAAGTACTTCAGTCCCGTGAACGCTGAGTCTTACGTACACCTGTCGCCGATCCTCGATGCTGGCCTCGCGGAAGATTAACTTTTGCGCCGCCAGGCGATCGACCAATCCAACAGCGCTGTGGTGGGCAATTTGAAGCTGTTCAGCCAGTTCTCCGATAGTAACGGAATCTCGTCCCGGAAAGCCTTTGATGGCGAGCAAAGCCTGGTGCTGGCGGGGCGTCACCCCGGCGGTTTCGGCTGCGGATTCACTAAAATGGAGAAATTGCCTGAGATTATAGCGGAATGCAGCCAAGGCCTCATATTCTGCCTTGGTGACGCGGGCGGAGGATCTTCGTTTGCCGGCGTTCAATTTAAGGAGGATTTGATACCGCGAAAAGTACCAGAAAGTAAAGGCTGATTAAGACTCCTTTTCGACATGGCTATATCGACCAGGAGTTCTCCACCAGGCTCACGACATCACCATGATATGCGAGACGATGCACTAGTCCGAGGTGAAAGAGTCTATCTGCGCCATCCGCGCAAGGCGGACGTTCACGAATTCACTCGGTTAGTGATCGCGAGCCGAAGCTTTCTCCACCCGTGGGTCACTCCAGCGTCGACTCCTGAAGCTTATGAGCGCTATCTCCAGAATTCCCGCCGCGCGTCGGTGTGCGCCTTTGTGATTTGCCGGGTCGAGGACCACCGGATCATGGGGGCTTGCAACCTGTCGCAAATATTCCGAGGCAATCTGCGGCAAGCCTTTTTAGGATATTGGGTGGGAGCGGCATTTTCCGGTCAAGGCTACATGACTGAGGCGCTGCATCTCGCGCTACGTTATGCGTTCAAAAACCTGAAGCTGCACAGAATTGAGGCAAACATCCAGCCGGAGAACGAAGATTCTAAGAGGCTCGCGGCACGTACCGGTTTTCGATTGGAAGGTTTTTCCCCGCGTTATCTGAAGGTTGTTGGTCGGTGGAGAGATCATGAGCGCTGGGCTATCTGCCGCGAGGATTGGGCGCGTAATTTGAAGGTAATAGGTAAGAGCGGATTCATTGAAGGTAACAGGTAACAGCGGGTTCAGCGGGTTCAGCGGGTTCAGGTGATCATCCGCTGAACCCCGCTGACCCCGCTGAAGAAACTCCAGAATTGTGGCCGCAGGGTGTCTCCTTTAAGTTCGGTGCCAAATGTTGTGCCCAAGGTGCCACGCGAGCTCTGATGAGCGATTTTGCCGTCAATGCGGATTAGACCTGCAGATTTACGCGGAGTTGGCAGCGCTGAAGGAAGAATTGGCAAATCTTCGGAAGGTGATTGTCTCCGGTGACTTACCGAAACAAGAGATAATGGCCGGCCGTTTGGGTGAGCAAAACAGGAGTGCCGCAGAGAGTAATGTAACGCCTCCGCCACTTCCGCCTCCGCCGCTTCCCCAAATAGCGACCAAAAGCCATGAGAAGAGAGCGGGGTCCGAAAGAAGCTCTGCTGAGCTGGCTGTCGGTCAGAAATGGTTCCTTGGAATTGGCGTGCTCATCTTCATCGTTGGAGTCGGATTTTTCCTCAAATACGCTTTCGACCAGGAATGGATTGGGCCCGCCGTCCAGATATCGCTGGGCTTTATTTGCGGCCTTGGGCTGTTGGCTTTCGGGAATTTATGCCATCGGCGAAATCTTCGAGGCTTGGATGTTGGTTTTGTAGCTGTTGGCCTTGGAACGCTTTATCTTTCAAGTTATTCGGCCACCCAGGTTCATCACTTGCTGCCTGGCAGCATGGCGCTCGTGTTGATTTTCATGACGACGGCGGTCGGTGTTAGTCTGGCTCGTCTGTGGACCTCGCAGGGGCTGGCAATTCTCACGTTCCTCGGCGGTTATCTTGCGCCGTTGTTGTTCGCCTCCGGTCAAATCGATCCCTGGCTTTTTCTCGGTTACCTTTTAATTCTGACCCTCGGCAGTCAGATTCTCGCCTATGCCCAGGATTGGAGGCACCTCTACTCTGGCGGCGCTGCGCTGACCTGGCTATCTCTTGCCGTCTGGTCGCACCGCGACTACCGGAAAGAGTTGTTTCAGGAAACTTTCCTATTTACGCAGATCTTGTTCGCGGCCTACTCCTTAATGCCTTTCTTGCGCCCGGTGTCAAAAAAGGAACCAAGGCGAGGCTTCCTGTTAGCGGTTGTCAACGGACTACTCTGCAGCTGGTATTCAGCGTTCCTCCTGGACTACCAAAAGTGGCCCGAGGCCATCGTCAGCCTGAGCTACGCGATAGTAACGCTGGGGGTTGCGCTGCTGTTATGGCGCCAGCTCGCTCCCGGTTTATATTCGAGCTGGCTCATCGCACAAGCCGTGGTTTTTCTTCTCCTCTTTTGGGCTCAGACCTTGAGTGACGATTGGGTGACCGTGTTTTGGTCTGCCGAGCTGGTGGCTCTGTACTGGGTGGCGGCAAAGTGTAACGATCGAACACTTTTGTTCGGAACATTTCTGATTGGTCTGGCTGTTGTTTTTCAACATTTCGGGAACGCACTGGCTTTCCTCTTTGAGTCTCCCATCAGCCAGACGTTTACCGCGGGAATCGTCGGGCGATGGAGTGCAGGGCTCTCGGTTGTTGCTGGACTTCTGCTCGTGTCTTGGTTGGATCGGCTGGGCAAAGTCGGGGGAACACATCAAAGATTGAGTTACGCATTCGAGGCGCTAGGTGTCCTGAGTCTCTTTGGATTTGCCAACGTGGAATTATATCGGTTTACGACTCAGTTCATGCGCACCATTGAGGTGGCCGGCATTTCGGTCTTATGGACCCTATTCGCCGCCGGCCTGATGTTGATCGGCCTCTGGATGAGAAGGAAGGCTTATCGTCTGTCCGCGATTGTTCTCTTGATTGTTACCGTTTTGAAAGTCCTGGCCTACGACACGGCCGAGGTTTCGACGCCGTATCGGATCCTTTCATGCCTGGTACTTGGTGGGATGCTAGTGGCCGTCTCCTTCTTATACTACCGGTTTAGTGAACGACTGG
>DASZGG010000022.1:0-16379 GCA_035939025.1 Chthoniobacterales bacterium
ACGGCGCTCTTTGACAACCATACGAAACGGAGATGGCCCTGAGGTGACGCCGCGGCGCACCAGTCGCACGGAACGGGTATCGGCCAGCGCGAGTTCAAAGCTCGATAAGATGCCGCTAATCACCAATTTCATCTCGAATTGGGCAAGCCCCATGCCAATGCAGCGCCGGATGCCCCCACCAAACGGTAAATACTCAAAAGGAGAATAGCGGCGTTCCAAAAACCGTTCGGGCCTGAATTCATCCGGAGCTGGGTAGACATCCTCGCGGTGATGAGCCAGGTAGATACAGCCGACCACTACGGTGCCAGGCTCGAGTGAGGACCCCACCAACTCAACACGCGATTTCGTGACCCGCGCAAATGTGAGCATCCCCACAGGGTGAATCCTCAACGTTTCACAACAAACTGCGTTGAGATAGGGAAGTCGAAAAATGACACCGGAATCCAGAGGACCGTCGACGGCCTGAAGTTCGGTCAAGAGTTGCTTGCGCACCAGCGGCAATTTATGAATCCAATACAATGCCCAGGTGATAGCCGTGGCAGTCGTTTCATGCCCGGCTACCAAGAGAGTCATCAACTCGTCGCGCAGCTCCGAGTCAGTCAGGGCCTTACCGGCTTCGTCACGGGCAGACATCAGCAAAGCGAGGATATCGGTCCGGGACGCGTCTGGATGGGTTCGACGCTCGGCAATCTCATCGTATATGAGCTGGTCTATCTGCTGTCGGTTGCGGACGAAACTGCCCCATGGAGTCAGTGGCCCAAAATCCTGACGGAGCATCGCAAAATAAAGAAAGCTTACTCCTAACGGATTACTGATTCCATCGAGCATCTTTCCCATAAGCCTCTCGAGTCGCTGATATCGGGGTCCCTCGTTTAGGCCAAAGACCGCCCGCAGGATCACGCGCATGGAAATCCTCTGCATCGACTTCCGCACGGAGAAGACGTTCCCAGCGACCAGCTCGCTCATCACCTCCTCAGTGATGTCTCGAATGAGCTGTCCGTAAGAACGCATCTGTTCTCCATGAAAGGAGGGCATTAACAATTGACGCATCCTTCGGTGGCGATCGCCGCTCAATCCAATCACAGATTGCGTTCCCAGGAGAGGTTCGAGTAGCCCGTTCAACTCGCCAGGCGCATCGAACAGCTCGGAATCGTCGCTTGTCAAAATGACCTGCAAGGCTTTGGGATTGCTGAAGAAGACGACGGGAGGTATTTTCGGGCTCAGAGTTGCCTTGAATGGGTCGCCATAGCGATGGCTGCAGCCCCGCATAAACGAAATTGGCATCGTGATCCAATGGAGCATTTGCCAGATCCTAGGAGATTTTGGCCCATCGGGGAGCGACATAAGCGTTTCCTACTTTAGATTTGATCCTCTTGTGGAAAGGTTTCAGGAACCTTGTGGCCAGGTTATTGTTTCGTAAGCACGACTTAACTTGCCCCGGTGCTCTTGACGGTGCAAGAGAGTCGTGGCGGAGTATCGGGGTGTCGGCGGGCCAGCGTAGGCCTGGAGGGGCGTCACCTGCAACACCCCGTGGCCTTCTCTTCAAGATTTCTTAAGCGCGAGCGATTGAAAACGCGACACCCGGTAACCCAGTGATCAGCCCGCTCGTCTGGGAGTTTAGTGATATGAGAAGATTTTTTCTGATCCTTGCGCTTGTTTTTACCGTGACGACGATTCTCCAGCCTCAGTCCCAAGCTGGAATTTTCATCGGATTCCCGATCCCTCTTCCAGTGCCAGTTTTTTACGGCCCTGGCTACTATTCTCCCGGTTATTATTACGGACCGTACGGATACGCTTATTATATGCTCGACCGTACTGGAGGCACCGGTACTGGGCACGTGGCCATTGGTGGTACCATTGAGTTTCGCCTTCGGCGAAAATCTGCGGCTACCTATTGCACAGAAGACATGACGTCCTGGCACCGTCGTTCGCTCAATGGTAGGGACGCGCTCCCGTGCGATCCGGTGTAGATTACCCGATAACGACCCCCGGTGCAGCGCCTCTGATCGTAGATGGTTTCCGACGCGTCCGGCGCAGCACGTTCACAGAAGGCGCAATAATGGAAAGGGCCGAATACAAAACGGCAAAAGACGGGTCGAGACATGCAACGCCGGACGCGCCGGAGCGCATCGACCATCGGAGGCGCTGCACCCGACACGATCATCGGATCTGCTGCCGCGGATCGCGCGGGAGCGCGTCCCTACCGTGCCACACGTTGCGAAAACGCGTCGAGATGCGCATCGCCGGATCACGCGGGAGCGCGTCCCTTAGCGAGTCGTGACCCAACACGGCATCGCGCCGGATCCAACCGGGAAGCGCGCAATCTACTCAATCGTCAGCCCCTATTCGAGATTTGTGTGTCTATCCCGAGCCTGACCAAAAGTCTTTCCGGTGCGCTTGAGCAGTTCCAGCACAACAATCTCGTTAAAAACGAAAAGCGCCAATTCGTAAAGGCTCCCCATTGGCAGGACCGAAGTGGCCTTGCCCTCGGTATCGTCTGCCATCGTCTGCGCGGGTAGATATACGATTTTATCCGCTGCGCGCGCGGTCTCTCCATCCGGCTGTGCAGTGAGACAGATGACCGTTGCACCATCACGTTGAGCGACCGACCGAAGTGCATCAACTGTGGAGACATAACCGGGACCGACGCTAAGAATGAGAAGATCTCCATTGGTCAGAAACGGCGCAGTCATGTCGCCAACGACGCTTACTTCATAGCCGAGATGGAATAGACGCATGGCCAATGCACGAATCATGAGTCCCTCGCGTCCGCCGCCATAAAGCGCGATTCGGTGCGCTCCCTGGATCAGATCCAAGAGGGTCTTCATCTGTTGGAGATCGACCCGGCTCAATACCGCGGTCACTTCTTCGTTAATTTTGTCGCTATATTCTTTGAGGTTGTTCATCGATTTTCACTGATTACGATTCCTGGGATTTGGTTTCCTTTGACACCCTTCAGGCTCGCCGTCGCACAAAATGGCTCAAGGTCATGACCAGCAGCAGAATCGCTCCCCACATCGCAATGGCAAAGAACGGATCCACACCCAAAAGATTGAGGCCGCTAGCTAACATTTGCAGCATCACGACGGCGAACATCACGCCGATGACTTTGCCATAGCCTCCGCTTGCGCTCGTTCCGCCAAGGACAGCAGCCAGGACTGTCACGAGCAGATAAGACTGGCCATAATCCGCTTTGGCAGAGTTGAATCTCGCCATCATGATAATACCGGCAATCGAGGCAAAGAAAGAGGACAACAAATAAACTCCAAGCAATGTTCGCGCATTGTTGATCCCGGCATATCTCGTCGCCTCCGAGTTAGTTCCCAGCATATATAAGTGGAAACCGAACACGGTCCGACTCAGGACGAGTGATAACCCGGCGCCACACAGAAGAAAGACTATTAGAGGGACCGGGATGCCAAAAAAAGCTCCGTTGCCGATGAAGAGTACCGACTGCGGCAAACGCGAGATCGTTGATCCTCCGGTGATCACGATACAGGCCCCGTTGACGAGGGTCATCGTGCCAAGCGTTGTCAGTATCGAAGAGACTCCGACGAAACCAACCAATATTCCGCTCAACAGGCCGACCAGCAAAGACGCGGCAAAGCCGGCTCCTAAACCCAGAGCAACCGCTAGCCATTCACTACCCATTTTCGGTGCCATCGCATGAATCGTCAAGGCGGCGATAATGGCTGTCAGGTTCGCGGTCCCGACCACTGCCAGATTGATTCCTCCGTGAAGCATGGCAATCATCATGGCAAGCGTCAGGATGCCGATTTCGGGTAATTGAAAGGCCATCGATCGCAGATTGTTAGGCGTGAGGAATCGTTCTGGATTCAACAACAACATCACGAGCAAAACGACCAAAAGAACCGCCGTGAGAGCAATCAAGTCGCGATGGTAGTTAAGGAAGCGGCGCATAGCTTATTGGGCTGTTAAATTAGCGACCCGACGTCTAACTTGCAGGTTGCGTTGGATTGCACTCATCGTCACGCCCACTAAAATCACGAGACCGATCATCACATTGTTCCAGTAGGATGACATCCCGATCATGGTCAAGCCGTTCCCTAGCATTGCCAGCAGAGCCACGCCAAGACAAGTGCCAAGCAACGATCCCGATCCACCCATAATGTTGGCCCCTCCAAGGACAACGGCAGCAATAACGTCTAACTCTCGTCCCACGATAGAGTTCGGAATCACCGACTGGACCAAGGCTGTATGCACGACCGCAGCGAACCCGGCGACAAAACCCATAAATGAATAAACGAAAAGTCGGGTCTTCAAGATATTGAAGCCCACTCGGATCGCGGCGACCTCGCTCCCGCCGAGCGCGTAAATGCTTCGGCCAAGAACGCTATACTTCAGGATACAGGCAGTCAGAATAACTGCACAAATCCAAAAGAGACCGAGCACGGGAAAGTTACCAGGTAGTGTCGCGCCGGAAAGTGTCCGATAAAAATCTGGAACCTGGTAAATGATTTGCCCCGCGGACAAAACGTACAAAGCGCCGTAATAAAGATTAAGCGTACCAATGGTAGTAATAATTGGCGGGATCCGGATGAAATGAATAAGCAGGCCATTGACGGCGCCGAGAACAATACCGATGCAGCAAGCGACCAGAAACGCTGTCCAAAGGTTTCCGCCAAACTGCAGGATCAAAGCAACGCTAGCATACTCGGCGACTTGAGCGATTGCCGTAAATGAAATGTCGATACCTCCCGAAAGCAGGACGACCAGGACTCCGACCGAAAGAATCCCAAAAAAAGAGAAGCTCTTTATCAGATCCAACAGATTCCCTATTGTCGCGAACTTGGGGTTTGCCAGCGTAAATCCGATCCCCAAAGCGACGATCAACAAAGCCAAAAAGAATTCGTTTCGTCGAAGTAGCTTTCTCATGTCTAACCCGCAATGAGCTCGTCGCTTCGGTTTTCGGATTTTGCGGGTTAGGCTGCTTCAAGTCGCGCCTGCACGCTGAATTCATCCTCCTGGGAAGAGTCGAGATTGGCGATGATCTGGCCGTTGCGCATCAATAGCACACGAGTGCAATTGTTGAGCGCCTCGTCGATCTCGTCAGTGATAAAGATTATCCCCACGCCCGCTAACGCGAGTTCATGAATGAGCTGGTGAACGCTCCTTTTGGCTCCCACGTCAATTCCGACAGTGGGAGAGTCGAGAATAAGTACCTTTGGATTGGTTGCCAGCCATCTGGCTATCACCACCTTTTGCTGATTGCCGCCAGACAACGTCTCGATCGGCAGCTCCGGGTCTGATACTTTGATATTCAAGGCCTTGATCTGATTTTTGATTTGTCGCGTCCTCTCTGCGACATCAATCAGACCGAAACGATTAAGCACTTTGCGCAATGTTGACAGAATGATATTGGCGCCGATCGATTGACCGATGACCAAACCTTGTCGGATCCGATCTTCTGGGACATAGCCTAACCCTAGACGAATTGCTTCTTCGGCCGATCTAATCCGAACGGGATGCCCGTCGATCCGGATTTCGCCGCTATCGGGCTGAGTCAGGCCGAATAACGCTACAGCCAGCTCGGTTCTGCCCGATCCGAGCAGTCCGGTCAGTCCCAGAACTTCTCCTTCATGGAGAACAAGGGAGACATGATTAAACTCGTTTGTTCGCGAGAGCTGCGAGACCTCCAGCAATGGCCTCTTTCCCTCGACCGCGTTCCTGAACGGCTCCGTCGCTACGTCCTGTCCGGTCATCAAAGTGACGAGTTTGGGCAAAGTCAATTCACTACGTTCGTACGTGCCGATCCACTTGGCATCCCGTAATACGGTGAACCGCTGCGCAATTTCGAAGACTTCATTAAGCTTATGGCTCACAAAAAGTATCGAGATGCCTTTGCTTTGTAAGCCGCGCACCACGTCCAACAGAATCTCCACTTCTCGGCGCGTCAGTGCGGTCGTGGGTTCATCCATGATCAACAACCGAACGTCGTTACTAAGGGCTCGACAGATGGCTACCAGTTGCTGTTGGGCAAATGAAAGGGTCCGAACCAGCGCATCCAAATCAATCTTTAACTGAATCTTTTCGCCGACCTCTTTTGCTCGCTGCTGTACCTTTTTCCAATTGATGCCGCGAGTGCGCTTCGCCAGAATTTCGGAGATCACGATATTTTCGGCGACCGTTAAGTTCGGAAAAAGAGATGGATCCTGATAGATCACCTGGATACCGCGGTGAATCGAGTCGGCGGCGTGTAAAGCGTGCAAAGACTTATTTTCGAACAAAATCTCACCCGAGTCCGCCCGTTCGACTCCAGAAACTATTTTGATTAAGGTGGACTTTCCGGATCCATTTTCTCCGACCAAACAATGGATCTCCCCATAGCCTATCCCCACACTAACATCGTGTAAGGCGCGAAGTCCCCCATAGCTTTTGCTAATGCGCTCCAATCGCAAGAGATACTCGGACGGAGTGTGGTGCGAGTCGCCAGGCATGGTGTTTCAACGCGCTTTTCGCGATGGCTCATGATTGGCTGGAGATCCGCCTCCAGCCATCTTCAGTTAACCAATCAATTCAGACGCGACACCTAGAAGTCGTAACTCTTGCGATTGCTTTTGTCGAGTATGAGCGGTCGATCATAGGTGATAGTGTTTCCCTGGAGTGACGGGATTTTTCCGATCGTCGGAATCTCCGTTCCCTGCGTAACTTCCTTTTTATCCAAGACCTGTTTGGCCAGCCAGACCATAGCGTAGCCGGCTTCGCCCGGGTCCCATAGAATACTTTTCGTCATTGAGCCATCATCAAGATACTGGGCGGCCTGGTTCGGAGAGGTCGTTCCGATCACCACCGCACCCTGGACGTGCTGATCTCTAACAGCCTGCGCAGCACCAGGTCCGCCCTGACTGCCAAAAGCCAGGAAACCGTGGACATTCGGGTAAGTTCTCAACACCTCGAGTGACTTTTGCCGAGCCGCATTTTGATCTTCCGAGACCGGAAAACGATCCGCAACCACCTTCAGATCTGGATATTTCTCTTTGGCCAATTTTAATGCAGCATCAGCCCAGAGGTTGTGAGCCGGGACTGTCAACGAGCCGACGTAAACAACAAAGTCACCTTTCCCGCCAAGCCCCTGAGCCAAAAGCTCAAGTGCGGCTTGCCCGAACTTTTCGTTGTTGATCATCTCAATATCGAAATCGGCGTTCTTCTGATTTGGCGACTCGTGAGTGATAACCGCGATTCCAGCCTGTTTGGCCTGAGCGAACACCGGCTCGAGCGATTGAGCATTGTTGGGCACAACCAAGATAGCGTCGACGCCACGACTGATGGCATCCTGAATCAGGCGAGCCTGCTCCGCTTCGTCGGCTGAGGCTGGCGCCTGCATATACGTTTTGACGCCTAAATCCTGGGCCGCCTTTTTGGTTCCGACCTCAAGACGGTTAAACCAGGGAGCGCGTAACTTAGGGATCACAGCGAACTGATACTCTTTACTGTACGCGGTCCCGAGACCGCTCACTAATAGTAGACCGAGAACGAGCCGTCCAAAGGATCGGCACAACCATGGGTTTTGCATAAGGCGTTTGGATTGTGGGGTTTGATTGCTGTTTAGGGGAGAGGAGGTTCGGGCTGGGGGATTTTTTTCCCCGCTGTTTCTGCTCGAGTGAATCAGTGAGATAGGAACGAGATAACGTCAAATGCCTGGATTTGTCAAGTGAGCGTCTATTCGCTCATATGAGCGAACTCACCCGAGATTAAACTTCTTTGTACCGAATAGCGGGCGCGGGGCAGGCAGACGCGCTAATGTAGGTTTGTGCTGCCCTTTTGCACAACTTTTAAATTCAGCCGCAGAGCCCCGGTTCCTTCCTCCTCTCGACTTCATCTTGGTGCCAAGCGAGTGATCGCAGAGAGCCGTCACGGAGCCTCAGCGTCGCCGGATCATAGACGGACCCGTCACAATTTCCGGCCCGGAAGATTACTACATCATCTGCAATGGCCAAAATCTCCTCTTCCTCACTCGATACCACGACAACCAGGACTTCGTCGTTCTCTTCGGCCAGACGACGGATGATCCGATGAATCTCACCCTTGGCGCCGATATCCACACCCTTGGTGGGCTCGTCAAGAAGAAGAAGTTTCGGTTTTTGGCGGATGGCCCGCGCGAAAAGCACTTTTTGCTGATTGCCACCAGACAGCCTGACCATCGGGCCATCCAAGTTGCCCCTAATCTCGACGTGGTGAAGTGCTATGGACGTATCACGTCTCATAAGGCCACGCCGCAACCACTCGAATTTGACAAAGTCCTTCAATACCGGCAGGGCAACGTTCAACTTTGCATCGAGCTGAGGTATAAAACCGTCCTTTTTCCGGTCCTCCGTGACTAAGACCACACCGCGTCGGGCGGCGTGTCTTGGATTCTTGGGCCGGTACGGTCGGCCAAATAGCGTGATAGAACCGTCGACCAGCGGTTCCAGACCAATGAGCGAGCGCAAAAACCTCGAGCGCCCGGAACCGACTAAACCGTAGAGACCCAGCACCCTCCCAGGTCTCGCTGTGAGGTCGACGCGCGATAAATGAACTGTTTCAAGACCTCTTACTATGAGCGCGGGTTTCTCTGGTTCGACAGTCAATATTCGTTGAACTGCCCCAGCCCCTTTTGAGACTTCTTGCACTACTTCTTTTCCAGTAATGGCGGCGATGAGATCGGCCCGCGTAACCGCATTCACTGAGTCGCTGAGGGCGACCCTGCCATCAATAAGCGCAGTGATACGATCCGAGACAGCAAGCATCTCGTTGACCTTGTGACCGATCAATAAGATGCCGACTTTCTCCCGGCGTGCTAGATTCCGCAACCAGTCAAGCAGCCTGTCAACTTGGCCAACCTCGAGCGAAGCCGTTGGCTCGTCCAAAAGAAGAAAACGCATCTTTCGATGTACGGCGACTGCGATTTCCACTAATTGCCGCATGGCAACGCCGAGGTCGGCGAGTTTCATCAGCGGATCGATATCGAGTTCGAATCGTTCGAGCAGCTCGCGGGTCTCGCGTTCCATCGCATGCCGCCTAAGAACCCCGACTCTAGTCAGTTCCGCGCCCAAGAAGGTGTTCTCGACAATGGTCAGTTGGGGGAGCAGCGACAATTCCTGGTAGACGGTCGAAATGCCGGCACCTATTGCATCCGCGGGACCGTCGAAGGAAACGTCTCGTCCGGAAATTCTGAGATGCCCTCTTTCGGGGCGCATGACGCCGGCGAGCACCCGAAGCAAGGTACTCTTTCCGGCGCCATTGTGGCCAACGAGGCCGTGGATTTCCCCCGGTTCCACAGCAAGAGAAACTCGATCGAGGGCCGTGAGATCTCCAAATACTTTCGTTACCTCGATTGCTTCCAGCCCGCTTTTGGACTCAGTGACCACTGTAAAGAGCCTCCCTTTTCTCCGCGTTAGCCAACTTCGCCGGGAGCGGGCTTCCCATGAGTAATGATCTTGAGAGGTCGAAGGACCTGTTTGGGAACCTCCTTGCCGTCAAGGTAATCTCGGATCTGCTTAAGGGTGATCTTTGCGTACTCGTACGGTTCCTGAGCCGCGGCCGCAGGATACAGCGCCTCGATTGGAAACTCGGAGATAGCGAATCCGTATACCTTGGCATTCGCGTTCAGGCTCTTCACCGCACGGAGCGCTCCCTGGGCGGCTGGCCCTGTGTCTGCCCAGATCAGGTTGATGTCCGGATGAGCCTCGAGCATCTCAGTGGTTTTCTGCAGACTTACGTCGGGCTTGACCAGCCCGTTCACTTCCTGGACAACTTTCACGTTCGGATTCCCGGCGAACACTGACTTAAAGCCGTTCGAACGTTGGACAGTCGGGACTTCGTTCGGTTCGGTCACGATACCAATCACCAGTTTTGCGTCGGGTCCGTAATCCTTGAGAACCTGCTCGCCGATTTGCTTCCCTCCGGCGAAATTGTCGGCGCCGACGTAATCGACAATCTCTGCGTGTTGCGCCGCCAAATCCTTCTCTGAAACAATGACGTTTACGGTGAATACCGGTATACCGGCTTTGTAGGCAGCCGCAGCCTCTGCCGCAGCCGGTCCCGATTTTACGCCGTTTAGCGCCAGTGCACATATTCCCTGCTGGATAAAGCCCTCGACCTGTCCAAGTTGAGCCTCATTGTCGTCGTTAGCGATTTGAATATTCACCTGGAAACCAAGTTCCTTGGCGCCGTCGATGAAACCCTGCCGCATCGCCACGTAGTACGGATTGGTGGTGTTCGGCAACGCCACGCCGATAAGTGGCGTGCCGGACTGGCATGACTTTGGCATCAACCGTGGACTATCCGCCGCCATCAGCGCAGACGCTACCGGGACCATCCCAAGGATTACAGATACCCATCTTAACATTTTCATATTTCCTTCTTAAGTTATACTTTTGTTCGACTCGAATTCGTTACCCTTTTATTCCTCTTTACCTAACTTACCGTCTTGGTTTTTCTGCCTAGCTACTACGCTTCCGTCCCTCTTCTCACGATCTGTCTTCTTCTCGTGACCCGGATGTAAAATTGGATTGTGAATCACTCTGTTTTCCGGTGGCCTCCCCGGCAACTGGCACCGTAGCGACATGTTCGTCCTGAACTGATTTCCCCACGGCTTTCGAGCGCAGCACCTGCACCGCACGGCGAACCTCGCTAAAGCGCCGACGATAAGTGTCAAGGATGACACCAAAAAGGATGATCAATCCAATCACCAGCGGCTGCCAGAAACTCGGGACACTCAATAACGTCATGCCGTTCGAGATAGTGGCAATCAGAAGAGCACCTAGCATTGCGCCAAGCACGGAACCGACTCCGCCAAACAAGCTAACCCCGCCAACAACGGCCGCGGCGATGGAAAAGAACAACTCATTTCCCGTCCCGGCTGACGGGTAACCGACCATGAGACGCGAAGTGGTGATGAGGCCACCCATACCGGCACAGAAACCACTGATCGCATAGACCGAGATGGTGGTACGGGCCACGTCCACCCCAGCAAGTCTAGCTGCTTCAACGTTACCTCCGACGGCATAGATATGTACACCCAATCGTGTTCGTTGCAGCGTGAGATAGCCAATGAGGGCCGCAACCGTCACCAACACGACCGGCATAGGAATTGTCAGGAATTGACCGTTACCGAGCACGGAGAAACGCTCGTCTGCAACGGTTATGCTTTGCGCTTCGGCGAGAATCATCGGCACCGAAGTTGCCACGCCGTAGGTGGAGAAGGTTACGATGAAAGCTGGAATCTTCAGATAGTGAATGATTGCTCCGTTAAACAAACCTAACAAGGCTCCAGAGGCTAGGGCAACCAAGGACGCGAGAGGCCAAGGCAGTCCGAGCTGCATCATCACAGCGCAAAGCACGCCGGTCATCCCGACCGTTGAACCTGTCGATAAATCAATGCCGCCAGTGAGGAGGACAAACGCCTGACCCAAGGCAAGAAATGCTATCACTGAACCGTTTAGGAGCAGTACGCGGATGTTGCTATACATCCGGAATCGGTCCGAAAGCAGGCACATGATCAGGAACACCACCAGCCAGACCGAAAGAATCCCAATTTCCTCACCTAGCTTTCGACGACGCAAACTTGACCTCCTTATTAACCAATTTCCGATCGCGGTTCCGCGGTTCGTGGCGCGTTTGATCCGCGCGGGAATCGACGCTAACCGCCAGCGCCGGTGCCCAGCATTGTTGGACTTCGATTACCGGGACCAGCCGAAATCGCCGGCGGTAGCTGCTCGAGTTAGTGCTAGCGGCTGGATCGGTCATCGGTCCTTACCGAAGTGATTGTGCACCGCAGTCCGGTAGCACTCGCGGACGGCCTCGCGCGGAAACTCGAAATCCGGTTCCGCAGCTAACTCAAGGTCCGGCGCCCATCTCCTGGCGATTTTTGATATGGGCTCCCCAAAGAGAGCTGCAGCGGCTTGCACCCCAGCCCCAGCCGCCGCAGCCTCCGCGACCGTCGCAATCCAAATCGGTTCGCCGATAAGATCGGCTAAAGTTTGTCTAAAGGCCTTTGATCGTGCCGCGCCACCAGTAAGGATGAATCGCCCGTCGAGTCGTATCCCTTGCTTGGCTAACAAATCCAATCCTTCAAGCAAACCGCAGAGTACACCCTCTACCGCTGCACGAGCCACCTGAGCTTGCGTAGAATTCGAACGAAGATTTAGCAGTCGACCGGTCGCATCAGGAAGGTCAGGGGTTCTTTCCCCGTCGAGATAAGGGATGAGAATTAGTGATTCGTTTGCCTGTCGCGGCTCCAAGGCCAAAGAATCAAACTCCTGGATGGAGACTCCAAGTAGCCGGCGAATACAGTCCGTCACCTTCGCGGCGTTGAGAGTTGTCACCATTGGCATGAATCGCCCTGTTGCGTCTGCGTAACCGTTGATCGCGCCCGATCCGTCTTTAATGCCGACCGGCGTCACGCTGTAGACCGTGCCGCTGGTACCTAGCGACATCACCGTATCGCCTTCCTCGATTCCCAAGCCGAGCGCAGCGGCCATGTTATCACCCGTCCCAGGTCCTACCAGGACCCCGTTGAGTTCTGAAAATGGAATTTGCGTGACCTTGCCGGCCGCCTGCGCTGATTCAACGATCGCCGGGACTTTATTTGAATCTATGCCGGGCGTTGCGAGACCAGCCAATTCCAGGTCCCACTTATTGGAAAACGGATTGAAATATCCTGTCCCGGAACAACCTCCACGTTCGGTGACTTTATTCCCACTCAACTGATAGATGATGTAGTCGAATGGCAACATGACGTGCGCAGCGCGACCGATTAGTCCCGGAAAACAGCGTTCGGTCCAGGCGAGCTTCGAAACCGTCAAGGCAGGCCCCGGTACGGAACCGGTTCGCTCAGCCCAATCGGCAGGCGGCAGCAGCTTGCGAAGCCGTGCGGCGTCGGGTGCTGCTTCCGTGTCGTTCCAGAGTTTTGCGGGGCGTAATGCGACGTTATCCTTACCTAACAAAACCAATCCGTGCCCCTGTCCACCTACCGAAATTGCCGCGATCTGATCGAGCTGAGGTTGCAATTGTTTTAATGCGTCCATCAGCGCATTCCACCAAGAGGCTGGGTCTTGTTCGCTACGAGGTGGATTGGTCGGTGGATGCGGAGCGCGCGCTTCTCCGACAACTTTGCCGTCAGCAAGCTGTCGCAGAACGACCGTGCTAGACTGCGTGGAAGAATCGACTCCGGCCACAAGTGTGCGCGCCATCGTTATGCCTCATCCTGGTTAAGCCGATGAAGAGCTTGTTCGGCGTTTTTCCCGACCGCTCCGGACGGATGCGTGAAAAAGAAATCGCTCCAGGAATATCCGCGGGCAGCGCGCGTAACTTCCACCAGCGCGTCAAGCAAAGCAGCGGACGCCAAGGAACTTCCTGTGGCCACCACGGTGCCGAGATCCGATTCGGCCGGAAGGCGAAGCTGCAGCACATGATCGGCCAAGTGCGCGAGTTCAGATTCTGGCGCGGCGGTGACGACAATCACCGCTGCTGCCAGTTCGCCAGCTCTGGAACAAAACTGATTCAATTCTTCGGATGCCCCTCCCTTTGAGATCGCGATTACGATGTCATTTTTTTGTAGGACGCCGAGGCCACCGTGGAGCCCGTCGTTGGGCGATAGATAAAATGCAGGGGTTCCACCGACCGAAAAGAGGTGCGCGGCGCGCCTGGCGATCGTTCCGGAAGTGCCGCTGCCGGTGATCAACAATTTACCGGAGCACGCGAGAAGAACCTGAGCCACAGCGGCGAAATTCTGGTCGAGTGATTCGGCGGCGCTGAGCACGGCGGCGGATTCAGCGACGATGACCTGACGGGCGCGTTCGAGGAGCTCTTGAAGGTTTGGGGAAAGACTCATTGAGCGAGATAACAGGAGATAACCTGAAAGGGACAGATTTGTCAAGTGAGCGTCTATTGGCTCATATGAGCGAACTCACCCGAGGAGGAATCTCCGTGCATCGGGATTTTCGAGGACGAGCAGGGGGAGGAGTCCTCAATTTCGAAGTTTAATTAAGTTGAATCGCACCCAGCCCCGGGCTAGCCCGCAAAAATCACGCAAAAACCGAAGCGACGAGCCCATTGCGGGCTAAAAAGCTCTTAAAAAGACTCTCCGCGCCTGTTTAAGTGCCCGTTTAGAGTAAAGGAATCGAAACAAACTGTTTCTAAACTCTCGTCTCCAATAAGCAGCGGAATTTGCCGGCGTAGCCGGTGATTTCCGCTGCCACAGCCTGCATCGGTCACAAATCTCTAAAGATTTGCGACCGATGCAGGCTAGCGGCTACTCCAAAAGCCGACGCGCAACACCTGCATCGGTAACCAGCGTGGTGATCCAGTTTCCTCGCAAGGCCGCGAGAATTGCGTTTGCCTTCTCCAGGCCACCTGCGATGCCGATGATCTCTGGAATTCGACGGAGTTGCTTCGCATTTATGGCCAGACCGACCTGATCCAACGGACTCCGGACGACTTGACCGGCGTCGTCGATCAAAGTGGCACACACATCGGCGCGCACGCCGGCGGCGAGCACCTGTTTTCTCCAGGTTTCGGAAAACGTGTTGTGTAAACAGGAGACGGGCGGATTCCAGGAGCCAATGCCGGTGACAAGAACGTCGATTCGATCGTACCAATCCAAAACTTGAGCGACAGCCGGCTCGGTCCTTAACCGCTCAACGAGAGAGGGATCTTCCACCCACATCGGCAAAAAGACCGGGTACGCGGTGCCATGACCGGCGCTAGCCATGCGATACACCAAATCAGTCGAGTTTTGAGGGAACTCCAATGCCGCTAATCCACCTGCCACTTGCACCACATTGACCTTCGGCAATCGGGTGATTGCATTGGCCGTCGCGGCGAGCGTGCGGCCCCATGCGACACCTAACACGCAACCATCGGTCAGCATTTCTTCCAGCAGCGAAGCTGCCACCCGCCCCAGCGGCTCGATCAACGCGCTGCAGGGCAGATCGGGACCCGCAAGCACCAGCGCGCTTCGCAGTGAATACTTTTCCCGGAGACGGTCGGACAGTCGTGCGTCAAGTTCACCCGCATCGTCGATTTCAAACCGCACGAGACCCTCTTCAATCGCCTCATCGATCAGTCGAGCTACTTTGAATCTTGAAATCGCGAGATCTTCAGCAATCCTACTTTTCGTGTGTCGCTCGAGGAAATAACGCCGGGCGACCGTAATCGCCTGGATTCGCTGCAACGGCCGTCGGGGCATCCAGTGTCCTTTTCGTAAGAGAGTCAGTAGATTCGAAGCCGAGTCAACTCCGGGGTAGCGGAGTTGTCAACTTCTCCCATTCCCAACGCGTCAGCGTGGTAAGCGAGTGCGCCTTAGCCACGCCTCATAAATCTCTCTAAATATCTCTTTCAGGTTCTTTCTGATTTTCCACTTCGGAAAATGCGCTTTGATCTTCGACAAGTTCGAAATGTAACAGATATGGTCCCCTCTGCGGTTCTGATCGACATACTCATAGGACATCTCTTTTCCTGAGGCTTCTTTGATCAGGCGGAAAGCCTCCAAAATAGAAATTGAATTATCCCGTCCGCCGCCAAGATTGTAGACTTCGCCGAATCTTGGAGCCTCGATGAAGCACTCTATGAGCTGCGTCACATCGTGGGAATGAATATTATCCCTCACCTGTTTTCCCTTATAACCGTAAACTCTGTAGGTCTTGCCTTCGAGATTGCAACGGATCAGGTAGCTCAGAAAACCGTGCAACTCGACTCCCGAATGATTAGGTCCAGTCAAACAACCGCAGCGCAAGCAACAACTCGGCATCTGAAAATAGCGTCCATATTCCTGCACCATCACGTCTGCGGCCACCTTTGAAGCGCCGAAGACGGAGTGCATGGAGTTATCGATGGGGAAAGTCTCTTTGATGCCATCCAGGTATTGCTGATCCGCATAGTCCCACCGCATTTCTTTCTCGACCAGATTCAGCTGATTCGGAGCGTCACCATAGACTTTGTTGGTCGACAAATGGATGAACGGAGCTTCCGGGCAAGCCCTGCGGGCCGCCTCGAGCAGATTTAGCGTTCCACCGGCGTTGACGTCAAAATCATCGAAGGGCCTCGCGGCAGCCAGATCATGGCTTGGCTGGGCCGCGGCGTGCACGATGGCATCCGGTTTGATCTCGCGAACGAGGTCCAAGACCTTCGCCCGGTCCCGTATATCAACTTCGTGATGGCGGAAACCGGCAAACTCTTGTTCGAGTCGTTTCTGGTTCCAGGACGTGTCTCCCTCGGGCCCAAAAAAATCCCGCCGCATGTTATTATCAAGACCGTTGACTTCCCACGCCTGACGACAAAAAAATGTTACGACTTCGCTGCCGATGAGGCCGCTTGAGCCGGTAACCAGTAATTTCTTCACCGCATTGTTGATCTACAAGAGTTCGCTACTCGTCAAG
>DASZGG010000023.1:0-8827 GCA_035939025.1 Chthoniobacterales bacterium
CTGGCTAAGTCCCGCTCTAACGGCGTATAAGGATAGGCAAGCGCCTCTTCGGGACTAGCCAACGGAGCCGGATGACCGGTCCGAAGGCGCACCCACGCTAGCTCCAGGGACGCAGTCAGGCGCTCGGATTCTTCAGTCGTATCGGCGCAAACCACGGAGGCTGCAACGATTGTGGTCGGACGGTTCATCCAAATGGATGCTTTAAAGTTGTCGCGATAAACTCCAGTCGCGCTTTCGGCGAGGTCCGGATTGATGTGATGCGCAAAGGCAAATCCTACTCCCAGATCAGCCGCGATTCGGGCGCCGTCTTCGGTCGATCCGAGAATCCAGATCGGCGGCAGAGGAACATCCTTCGGCATCGCTTGAATTGACGCGAAGGGATGCCGTTCCGGAAACCGACCGAACCCAAAGCTGATCAATTCTTCAAGTTGCTCGGGAAAATCGTATGCCCCAAGCTTTTCCTTGGATCTCCGGAGCGCAAGTGCAGTGATCGAGTCGGAGCCGGGTGCACGACCGACGCCAAGATCGATGCGTCCGGGATGCAGAGCTTCCAAGACGCGGAATGATTCCGCGATGCGGAGAGGCGCGTGATTCGGCAGCATAATCCCGCCTGAACCGACGCGGATCCGGGAAGTGACCATCGCGACGTGAGCGATCATGATTTCTGGAGCGGTGCTTGCGACGCTTGGAATGTTGTGGTGTTCGGCCAACCAGTAGCGCGCATAGCCAAGTCGATCAGCCAGGCGAGCCAAATCCAGGGTGTTGCGCAGCGCCTGGGCATCGCTTGAACCGGAAGCCACCGGTGAGAGGTCCAGGACCGAAAGTGGAAATGTCATTCAAATAACGTATTACTGATCAACTGACCGTAAACTGATTCGTAATGTATCGTCAGGAGTTCAGGATGCAAAAAGCCGTGGCGGGAACAGATACTGGCTTCGAATCGGCTGCTAGCCGATTCGAAAGCTTCATCACATGGAGGCCGATTAATCACTATCCAGAGACCGGAAAGCCGCCGTCTTATTCTGCAACTCCTGAACTCCTGCAACTCCTGACTTCTTCACTTGCTCGTTTGTTTAAGAGTTATTTAGTGCACCGTCTCCTAAATCCCTTGGGTTTCGTTGCGTTCAAAATGGGCCAACTGACCTACGGCGAAACCCCAGGGATTTAGGAGACGGTGCACTAGCCCGCAATAGGCGTGTGGAGGCATATGGCGGGTGGATTTGCGGGCTAGAAAGGTGATGAGGATGATGCGGGGACCCATCGACGTGCATGTTCATTTGTCCGGGAACGGCAAAGGAGGAATGGATTGCTGGCATCGGCGTCGCTGGATAATGAGACCATTCTTGCGGGCGGGAGCGCGTGATATCGGTCTGACCTGCGGGTTTGATGATCCACACTTTGATCAACTGTATTTAGATCAGTTACTCGACTGGGTCTCACAATCCTCACTCGAGGCTGCCGTTTTGCTTGCCTGCGATTGGGTGCGCGACGATCAAGGAGGCGTAAGAAAGGATCTATCCGACCTTTTCGTGTCGAACGACGAGGTTTTTGCAGCGGTCAAACGGTCACCCAAGCTGTTGGCCGGGGTGTCGATCCACCCGGCTCGGCCGGACGCCCTGGACGAACTCGAACGCCGGGCAGCCGCGGGAGCCGTCCTGTTGAAACTTCTCCCGTGCGTCCAAAACGTGGATTGTAATTTGCCAAAGTACAAATCGTTCTGGACCAGGTTAGCCGAACTTGGATTGCCCTTGCTAGCTCATACCGGTGGGGAATTCTTCGTGCGCAGTTGTCGAAACGATCTGAAATCGCCGGCCTGCCTGCGACTGCCGCTCGAATGCGGCGTCACTGTTATTGCGGCACACTGCAGCACTCGTGCCCTCCCTTGGGACGGCGATCATTTTCAAGAGTTTTTGCTAATGCGAAAAAAATTCCAGAATTTCTATGGCGATCTCTCCGCGCTGTCGCACATCACGCATTTAAAGTCACTCGAGCGCTTGCGGGATGAGCCGGAACGCCTGCTGCACGGGACAGATTATCCCGTCGTCACAGCAGTTTTTCCCTCCTGGCTGAAAGGCTGGATAGACAGAGAAACAATGCAGCGTTTGCGAACTATCCGTAATCCTCTTGAAAAGAAGATTGAGCTGACCAAGGCCCTCGGATTCCCGGAGCGCGTGTTTACCGATTTGTGGGGTTTAATTCCCAACTTGCAGGCGAAGCGTCTCGCCTAGCTGGTACGTAAGCGAAGGCTCCAGCCTTTGCCAAGCCTTCCAGGGAGCAAAAGCAGGAGCTTTCGCTTACGCGCGAGCAAGGCAAGACGGTTTTTAGAAAAAGGTGTCTGGGGGGAATCATGGTTATCTCGTAAGCTCATGGGTCGACATGTTTAAGACGCGACCTGAGCCACAAACGACTTCGACCGGCCAGACGGTCGGTTAGAAGGGTTCTCCTCCGCTTCGTACGAACGTCTCAGCGCTCGAAGATCGAAGGGCTGAAACTCGGCGGGCTCAGGGACAATTGTCTCCTGCACGAAATACCCATTGCGTACTGCGATTAATGCGAATACTAGCGCTTCCATAATTCTTTCCTTTTCTTCTTTTTCAGATTCTATGAGAAAGGCGGCGGTGATACTCAGATTCACGCCGTTGGGTTAAGGCCCTATTAGTCTCCCTTGCGAAGGGCCAAAAAAGTGCCGATCGCCCTCGGAGCCATAGCGATGCCAAAAAAGACCAGGACAGAAGCCAGGTCGTAGATGCTTTTGACGATTTCCATAGTGTCTCCTTTTCTCAAGTTCATTTTCAACTTTGAGAGCCAGTAAGAGACATCCCTCGCGGGATTTCCCCTTCCGTTTTCTCTCAGCATCCCGGATTTGACGCCCCTAAACGAGGCGCTTTCCAGAATGCCCAGAAAAACTCTTTGGAAATCTAACGAACCAAAATAGCCTACTTAACCGGTCTGTCAACTTAGAACCCTAAGCGAGGGCTCCAGCCTTTGCTCTGCGTGGCCCGCCCTGGGTGGCAAAGGCTGGAGCCTTCGCTTACTCTTCGGCAAAGCAACGACCCTCATCCGGATTTTCGTGAGAGAACCCTACTAGGTCTACCCCGGAAATGCCCTTAAGATTAGCCTGATAGCCCTCCACATCAAGGTGAGCGAAACTCAGAATGCCGATTCGAACGTCCAACCCCTGCGTTCAGATAAGCCCAGCCGAGCGCGCAGCGTCGCGAGCGGAGACTGCCCCGGCGCGACGAGTCTCGGATCGCTGATAACAGCGTGAACATCCTTCGGCCGATTCTTAAACTGCCCCCAGAATAAATTGTGATCAAACACGACCTTTGTCATACCCCCAAGGTCGAAGCTGGCCGAGCCACCCTGGTCTACGTAGAAGAGGTTATTGATAAAACGGGTGTCGTCGGGCCACGCGTTGCCCCAGTTGCCGCTAGAGATCGCGTTGACAACTTGCTTCTTGCCAAGATAAAAGACGTTGTTGCAAATCAGCGTGTGTCGACACGGCCCGGTTATGTTAAATGTGTGCAACCTATCGTTCACGCTTATGTTGTAACGAATGATGGTATTAATGTTGCCCATACTCTCTGGCTTGTGAAGTTCGCCGTTATTGCAAATCAACATGAAGCCGCCGTCATTATTGTGGCTGAAATTGTACTGAAACAAGGTGCCGCGACAGTTATAGTCTGAATCATAGCCCTCTCCATCACGCGTGCCTTTCATACCACTGACTTCGTTGTACTGCACAACCGTGTTGTCGCAACTCCATGGCCATATGCCTCCGGCGTAGTCTTTGGCTCGCATTCGACCGCCCTGGACAATGTTATTTTCGACAAGGGCACCATCGCAGGCCAGAGGAACGATGCCATCGCCACCTATATCTTCTAATAGGTTGCCTCGGATGACAACCCGCAAGCTTGGATACCAGTGATCACGCTGCCAGTTACCGCCCATCGTGATGCCATTCCTGTCGGTGTGGACTAGATGACAGTGCTCAATTAGCAGTCTGTCGAAACGACTTTTTACCTTACGACCGCCGCAGTCGCAGTAAACGCCGCTGCCACCACCAGTCTGCTTATCATTGCTCCCATTCACGTCATGGATGTAGAGATCTTTGAGCACAATATTGTGGGCCGTACCAAAGTCGTATTCGCTCACTTGGACCCCTTCCAATTTCGGATGAGGCACGGATGCTGCATTAGCTACGTCGAGGTTCCGGACCTCGATGTATTCACAATTGGAGAGGAAGACGGTCGCTAGCGACGACCCCTCGGCGTTGATTCGCGGTTTGGAGCCACGACCATATTGATCGATCACGATTGGTTGACCTGCGGCACCGCTGCCGCCTGGAGACAAGAAACCTCGCCACCTACTTCCTGCGCGCAAGAGAATCTTATCGCCCGCTGCAAACTCGCCGGCATTGATGCGATTCAGACTGCGCCACGGTTGTACTTCGCTAAGTCCATCGTTGGCGTCGTCACCACGCCGGGAGTCGACGTAATAATAGGTATGACCGGGAGATTTCCAGGTTCTTTGCGGCGCGGGCAGCGAAATGTCTAATGGATGTAGGGTGGGGTCCGTTAGGGCGAGAGCAAATGTTCGCGGTTCGCCGGTGACTGACTTTGTTTCGGCGACTATCCCGGCAATGCTTTGCGTCCCAGAGAAAATTACGAAAAGCACTAACCCGCAAAAATCACCCGTTTTAAGAATCGACGAGCTCATTGCGGGTTAGAAAGCTCTTAGCTTGGTCCTGAAGGGACGCCAGCAGGACGCCGGATCAGGCTAACAACGATGGATCTCGTCGAGCGCGCGTTTGGCCTGTTCCAGGATTTCGGCTAGACGCTTTTCGCGTTCCGGATCCCCAGCCGCCCACTTGGCTGCGCGAAATGTTGCTTTCACGAGAGAGCCGAGTGGACGAAAAAAGGCAAACGATTCCGGGCCCGCCCACTGGCCCCAGTCGCCCCAGCGTTCGGCGCGCTTCCAGATCCGTTCGACGGTTTCCTTTTCACGCTCGAGTTCCTGAACTCCCTCGGGCGTCAAGCGGTAGACCTTCCGGCCGTCTTGATGGTCCGACAGTACCAATCCTTCGTCCTCAAGTTGTTGCAGGGTGGGGTAAACCGTTCCTGCACTTGCGCGGTAGAGTCCGCCGGATCGATCGGTCAATTCTTTGATCAACTGATAACCATGTTTCGGGCCTTCCTGGAGCAAAGAAAGAATCGCAAGTCGGACTTCACCGAATCCAAAGAATCGTCCGCCTGGTCCTCCGGCAAAACCGGAAAAAGGTCCCCAATCCTCCCAGGGGCCCCAGCCTCCCGAGCCACGAGGCTTCCAGTGTCTGCCCATATGGTCCTCGTATGGCACCCAGGGACGGGAACATCGGGAGGTGTGATGCCTGCCTGGATAACAACTCCAACCAGGCCCATCGACGAACGCAGCCCTTAACCGGGCGTGCCTTGGCAAGAAAAAATTCCAGAACGATTTCATAGATAGCAATGATATATCGCCCGATATATTTGCCGAGATCTGTCATCCTGTCAAATTTGCCGATCTTGAGCGCTCCTCATGGGCAGCAAAAAAGATTTAGCGCAACAGGGTGCGTGCGAACATCAGAGCAAGAGAATCAACCGAGCGAAAAATCCCCGGTCCGTGAAAGCCGAGAAAAGGCAATAACTTTCAAAATATGGCATAAGATATGCTATTGAGTCGAATACAAAACTCGATGTCAAGAAGTGTTTCTGTAATTCTGGCCTGCCTCGCCCCTTGCCTCATGCTCAGCGCTTTCTCTCTGAGCCAACCTCTGCACTATCGACTCGCCAGTGACACGGCACTCAAAGGCAAAGGTAAGGACGGCCAGTGCATGGATTACGCAATTGCTTTATCCTCCAGACTCGCTACGAATGGCATTCACGGCCAACTCATTTTCTACCGGTGGCATATCCGGAACACGCCTCTGGAAGGCAGCCATGTCTTTGTCATGTATCACCTCCCTGACGGGACTGAATGGATCGTCGATAACGAAATCCCACACCCAAAGGTCGTCCCTGCTCAAGCGAGTCCGATGCAGCTCGTTTTTCTGCTGAGCGATAAGCCATCCGCTCCAGTCGAAGTACAGCTTCAAGAAGGACTGAACAGGCTAAGCTTTTTCTGAGTACGCACCAGCGTAGTTGTAGCGTACGTCGATACGATTGTGCGCTACCTCCCCAGAGCCTTGGGAGAATACTTTGAGTGGCTGAGCGTCGCGGACACGTGCGGCAACTGTGACGGCATTAAGAAGTTTGAAGAGCGGCTCGCCCGAAATCGGGACGCCTTTGTACCACGTCTGAGAAAGAGGGCGTGTGACACGGCCGTTTGGCGTTCACCGTTCACCGTTTGCCGTTCACCGTTTGTCGTTTTTGCAGGGCACAATTCGCGGTTTCGCTCTCTATCACGCCAGCGCTTGGTAAGCGAGGTTCGTAAACCGCTGAAACAAGCCGTGCTCATCGTGCGGCAGATGCTGCGCGAAACAGAGGGTTACCAACTTTTCCGCCGGGTCGATCCAACAAAACGTCGTTGCCATGCCTGTCCAACCAAACGAACCAATGGTACCAAGAGTGCCGGCCAAACCGTTATCAAGTCGAACTGCCACTCCCAGACCAAACCCGTGCCCCACCCCTTTATTATGAAACGGAACAGCAAGCCCGGAAAGATGGTTGGAAACCATCAGGTCGCAGGTTTTGCGCGCAATGACGCGCACCCCAGCAAGCTCGCCGCCGTTGCAAAGCATCTGACCAAAGCGAGCGAAGTCATCGAGTGTGGAGAAGAGGCCAGCGCCGCCGCTCGGGTACTTTCTTTGCCCCTCAACAATTTCTCCTTGAAGTGGTGGCACCGATTTCAATGCGCCGTTGTCGACATGTTGATACACCTTCGCGAGGCGATCCTTTCGAGCGCCCTGAACCGAGAATGTCGTGTCCACCATTCCCAATGGTTCCAGAACGCGGGTGTTCAAAATTTCGTCGAGCCGTTGGCCACTCACGATTTCGAGGACGCGTCCGAGAACGTCCGTAGAGAAGCCGTATTCGAATTGCGTCCCCGGGTGGTACTTCAATGGGAGTCGCGCCAGTTGGGACACAAGGTCTTCCAAGGAATCGCTATCAGTCACCTGGCGATAGATCTCGTCGATTGGTTCGCGGGGAGCCTCATAAATGATACCGGAAGTGTGCGTGAACAGATGTTGGATCGTGATCGGCTTGTCCGCGGGAACAGTTTGCGGGGTCCGAGCGGTCCCGCCCACAACCACTTTTGGATCACGAAATTCCGGAATGTAATCCGCAACTGGATCGAGCAATCCTAGTTTGCCTTCTTCGAGGAGAGTTAGCGCCGCAACACTTACAACAATCTTTGTCATCGAATAAATCCGAACGATCGTGTCGCGCTGCATCGGCAGACCTAGTTCGCAATTTCGAAATCCAGCTGCGAATGAATCTGCGACAACGCCGTTGCGCACCAGGAGAAGGCTGACCCCGGCGTGTTGGCCGTCGACGACAAATTGATGGATACGGCGATGCAGGCGTTCCAGGCCCTCAGGTACAAATCCTAGAGCCAGAGCATCGCCGGACGGCAGGACACTTAGTGAGATCATCCGAATCGACTACAACGTTCTCACGCGGCTGTAAATACCTGGCTCCGAAAGGATCTCCAGTAATTGAACGGTGGCGTTTGCGTCATTCCACTCTTGGTTGTTACAATGATCAATTGACGGCAGGTCAGCATTTGCGGAACCGAATCATGCAAAACAAAGGGTATATCTGCTGACCGCGAACCAGAGGCGTGAGCCGGTTCGGTCATCCTAAAGAAGGGCATTGTCAAGAGCAGCACGATTGGCCGAGGTGCTCTCACTCGCTCAACTGCCCCAACCGCGCTAAGTAAACGGCGTAAATTTCTTGGCCGAAACAAGCGAAAATCACCTTTTCGATTGACTCGTTGGCCTTCAAACCGGCGACAGATTCACGACAAGCAATGTCGACCGCCTGATCGATTGGGTACCCGTACACGCCACAACTGATTGCCGGAAAAGCTAAACTTCGGAGGTGGTGTTTGGCGGCTAAATTGAAGCAAGCTCGATAGCAGCTCGCCAGGAGCTCAGGCTCGCTATGTTCTCCACCGTGCCATACTGGGCCGACAGTATGTATCACCCACTTCGCCGTCAGTCGATAGCCCTTGGTGATTTTTGCCTCACCCGTCTTGCAACCGCCCAGCGTTCGGCATTCCTCCAGTAACTCGCGGCCGGCTGCACGATGGATCGCGCCGTCCACTCCGCCTCCGCCTAGCAACGAGGTATTAGCTGCGTTGACGATCGCGTCGACCGCCAGTTTGGTGATATCTGTCTTCTCCGCAGATATTCGGCTCTTGATTGCCATACGAAGTATAAGAACTCAAGAATTCAAGAATTCAAGAAATCGAGAATCCAGAGACAAAAGCGCGTGGTCGACACGGCCAAGTTCATTACCGGCCCGCTCCGGGCACCTTCTTGATTTCTTGACTTCTTGATTAAGCCCAAATTCCGAAATTTGGAATCGTCCTCGTCCTCGTCCTCGTCCTCGTCCTCGTGCTCGTCCTCGGTGCATTGGGATTCCGTGACCGCAAAGAGACCGATGGAACTAATTTGTTCTGTTAGTCTGATTGCGAAACGATCGGGATTCTCGAGGACGACGACGAGTACGAGGACGACTCCTCAAATTCGGAGTTTAGATTAAGTCGAGGCTCCGTCCGAGCAACACCTTGCACATCATGAAGATTTCGGCTGGTTTGAAGTTAAGTTAGCGGTTAGGTTCGATATCGTGCGACAAAACCC